>NZ_JBAGKH010000043.1:0-41143 GCF_036689765.1 Streptomyces poriticola | reverse complement strand
CGACGAGGTCCCCTCGGAGGTACCCGACGACGTACCGGTGGAGGTCCCCTCCGAGACACCCACCGACGCACCCTCGCTCGTGCCGGACGTGGTGCCTTCGGTCGCGCCGCCCTCTGCGCCGGCCTCGATGCCGATGCCGAGGCCCCCCTCGCCGGCCTCCGCGGTCACGCCGATCTCGAGTGCCGAAGCGGCACCCGCGGCGGTCAGCGAGGCGCCGGCGGCGATCACCGCGCCGGCCGCTATGCGCGCGACACGGATCCGCGTCTTCTTCGTCATGTAGTTGCTACCCCCAGTAGCCGAATAGTCGATGAGGCGGCGTTCGGGGCCGTGATCGACGGGAGTAGACGCTCTGAAGCCAAGCCCCCCGGTTCACATGCGCCCCAGAAATACGCATGCCGCGCTTCACCCTTCCGATTTTTGACAGCAACGTCAAGGCCATTGCGTACGCGATGTCCGAGTACGAGACGTATGCCGGACACGGAAGGGCGTGAGTGTGATGTAAAACCCAGACATCACCGGCAAACGAAAGGCAACTGCCGCCGGAAGGGCGGCAGTTGCCTTGTCGACAAAGCGGCGATCAGTCGCCGCCCGGTCTCCTCCGTTACTTCTCCTGCTGCTTGCGCCAGCGAATCCCGGCCTCGAGGAAGGCGTCGATCTCGCCGTTGAACACGGCCTCGGGGTTGCCGACTTCGTGCTCGGTCCGCAGGTCCTTGACCATCTGGTACGGGTGCAGCACGTAGGAACGCATCTGGTTGCCCCACGAGTTGCCGCCGTCGCCCTTGAGGGCGTCCATCTTGGCCTGCTCCTCCTGGCGGCGCCGCTCCAGCAGCTTGGCCTGGAGGACGTTCATGGCCGTGGCGCGGTTCTGGATCTGGGAACGCTCGTTCTGGCAGGAGACGACGATGCCGGTGGGGATGTGGGTGATGCGCACCGCGGAGTCCGTGGTGTTCACGCCCTGGCCGCCCGGGCCGGAGGACCGGTAGACGTCGACGCGGAGGTCGGACTCGTCGATCTCGACGTGGTCGGACTGCTCGACGACGGGGAGCACCTCGACGCCGGCGAAGGACGTCTGGCGGCGGCCCTGGTTGTCGAACGGGGAGATGCGCACCAGGCGGTGCGTGCCCTGCTCCACGGAGAGGGTGCCGTAGGCGTACGGCACCTGCACGGCGAAGGTGGTCGACTTGATGCCGGCCTCTTCCGCGTACGACGTCTCGTAGACCTCGGTCTTGTAGCCGTGCTGCTCCGCCCAGCGCAGGTACATGCGCTGGAGGCGCTCCGCGAAGTCCGCGGCGTCGACGCCGCCGGCCTCGGCGCGGATGTTGACGACCGCCTCACGGGCGTCGTACTCACCGCTGAGGAGGGTGCGGACCTCCATCTCGTCCAGCGCCTTGCGGACGGCCGTCAGCTCGGACTCGGCCTCGGCCCGGGTGTCCGGGTCGTCCTCCTCCTCGGCCATCTCGAACAGCACTTCGAGATCGTCGATCCTGCCGCGCAGCGCCTCGGCCTTCCGCACCTCGGCCTGGAGGTGGGAGAGCCGACTGGTGATCTTCTGCGCCTCGTCCGGGTTGTCCCACAGGGACGGCGCGGCCGCCTGCTCCTCGAGCACGGCGATGTCTGCCCTCATCCGGTCGAGGTCCAGAACGGCCTCGATCGACTCCATGGTCGAGGAGAGGGACTTGAGCTCTTCGGATACATCGACGACTGCCACGCATCCAGCGTAACGGCTCCGCCGGGCGGTCCACGCCGGGCGGGCACCGGATACGCCCCGGCTCAGGGCGTGGCGGGCGCCGAGTGCTTCGTGTCCTGCGGGTTCGCGTCGGCGTCGTCACCGGACGTGGCCAGCCAGGCACCGACACCGACCACGGCCGCGAGGGCCAGTGCCCCGGCGCTCAGCGCCACCCGGCGGCGCCGGACGGCGGCCCGGTTGCGGGCCGAGCCGGGGCGGGGGGCGCCGCTGGCGCGGGGGGCGCGTGCGGTGCCGCGGGCGCCGCCGGCCAGTTCGTCGGGGGCGGGGACGCGCATCGAGGTGTGCGTGTCCCGGTTGGAGCCGGCGGGCCTGGCGCCGGGCACCAGCGGGATCGCTCCCCGGCGGCGTACGGGCTCGCCGGACCGCGCGGGACCGGGGCCCGGTTCCGGCTCCTCGGCGGCGCCGGGGGCGTCCTCGGGCTGCTCGGCGCCGGGCTCGTCCACGTCCAGCGGGGGCATCCCGGCCAGCAGCGGCAGCAGCTCGCGCAGCCGGGCGGCCAGCTCCGGGGCGCGCAGCCGGGAGGCCGGGGCCTTGGCCAGGCACTGCACCAGCAGCTGCCACAGCTCGTCCGGGATGCCCGGGAGCGGGACGACGGTCTCGGTGACATGGCGGCGCAGGACGGCGCCGGGGTGGCCGCCGCCGAACGGGGTGAAGCCCGCCAGCAGCTCGTACAGGACGGTGGCGAGCGCGTAGATGTCCACGGACGCGCGCGGCGGCAGGCCCTCGACGATCTCGGGGGCCAGGTAGTCGGGCGTGCCGATGATCTTGGAGGCGCGGGTGCGGCGCGGGGTGTCGATGAGCTTGGCCACACCGAAGTCGGTCAGGAGTGCGCGGTGCGAGCCGCCGGGGCCGAGCGGACCCTGCATGTCCAGCAGCACGTTCTCCGGCTTGACGTCGCGGTGGACGACGCCGGCGGCGTGCGCGGCGGCCAGTCCGTCGGCGACGTCGGCCACGATCGCCGCCGCGGACTCGGGGGCCAGGCGCCGCTCCCGGTCCAGGCGGGTGCGCAGGTCGGTGCCGCGGACCAGGTCCATGACGAGCGCGAGGTCGTTGCCGTCCACGACCAGATCGCGCACGGAGACTACGTGCGGGTGCTCCAGGCCGAGCAGCGCGGTCCGTTCCTGTACGAAGCGTCCGACGAGCTCCTGGTCGGACGCCAGGTCCTCACGCAGCAGCTTGATCGCGACGGGACCCTCCGGCCCCTCGCCCAGCCACACCGTGCCGGCACTGCCCCGTCCCAGGATCTGGTGGGCGGCGTACCGGCTGCCGATCTTCCGTGCCAAGACTGCTCCTACCGACGCGTGTTGCCGCCGCTGCGTCTTTCCGGGGCCGCAGCCCCGGATCCTCGGCCGGCAAACCCGAACCCCCGGGCGACAAAGCTACGCGCCCCGGAAGCCAACCTTGGCCGCGGAGGCGGAAATCACCCGCTGGATGTCGACAAATCGCCAGGCCGGCCGGTCATGGCCCGGCTCGCGGGGAGCGGTCGGAAGCCGACGGTCGGTGGCCGGTATCCCTGAGGGAGCGAACGGCCCTCAGCCCGTGCCCGTTCCGGTGTCCGTGCCCGTGCCGCCGGAGGTTCCGGAGTCGCCGGCGCCCAGGTCCTGGATCCAGCCGGTGACATCGCCGAACCAGTCACTGAGCTGGGCCCAGTAGCCCTTGCCGGTGCCGATCCAGTCCTGGAGCGGGCTGAGCTCCCACACCAGCCAGCCGGCCACGAACAGGACGACCAGCGTGACCAGGCATCCCTTGAGGCAGCCGAGGCCGGGGATGCGCATGGGGTTGGCGCTGCGCCGGCGCGGCTCGCGCGGCTCGCGGGCGGGACGCCGGGGCTCGGGAGCGGGCGGCGGGGCGTACCGCTGCGGCGGGTCGGCCCTGCGCTGGGGCTGCTGCGGCTGGGGCGGCGGCTGCTGGGGCGCGTACGGCTGCTGCGGCCGGCCCTGCTGCGGATAGCCGTAGCCCTGCGGCGGCTGGGGTGCGCCCTGCGGCGGCTGCTGCGGGCGGGCCACCTGGCGCTGCGGGCGGCGGCGCAGCGGGTCCTGGGACGGGTCCAGGTACTGGACCTGCGTCTGTTCGTTGCGGTCGCGGGCGGCGCGCAGCTGGTTCTGCCAGGGGTGCGGGTCCTCGGGCCCGGCACCCTGGTTCGGCTGACCGGGTCCCCCGGGGTGACCGGGACGGCCGGGCGCCCCCTGCGGCATCGGCGGCATGACGGCGGTGGGGTCGGCGGCACCGGCCGGGCCGCCGGTGTGCGGCAGTACGCTGGTCGCGGCGTTGGGGTCGTACGATCCCGCGCCCTGCGGCAGCACCTGGGTGGGGTCGGCAGCACCGGGCGTGCCGGGCACCTGGGCGGGCGCCGGGTCGGGGGCGAGCAGCATCCCGACGTTCTCGGCGGCGCCGATCTGCGCGGAGTTCGCGTGCACGCCGATGCCCTCGGCGACGACGCGCAGGCCCCGGGCGAGGTTCTCGGCACTGGGCCGTTCGTCCGGGTTCTTGCGCAGGCAGCGCTCGATGACCGTCCAGAGCGGGTCGGGGACCGTGGACGGGCGGCGCGGCTCGGCGCTGAGGTGCTGGTGGAGGACCTCGAGGGCGGAGCCTCCGGAGAACGGCGGACGGCCGGTGACCAGTTCGTACAGCAGGATGCCGGCGCCGTAGACGTCGACGGCGGAGGTCTGCGGACGGCCCTCGGCGGACTCGGGCGCGACGTACGCGGGCGTGCCGACGAACTCGTGGGTCCGGGTGAGGCCGGGCGAGTCGGCGAGCCGGGCGATGCCGAAGTCGGTGAGCAGCGGGTGCATCTCGCCGCCGTCCTGCCGGAGCAGGACGTTGGCCGGCTTGAGGTCGCGGTGGACGACGCCGTCGGTGTGGCTGGCGGCCAGCGCGTCGGCGATCTGCGCGGTGAGCAGCGCGGCGGCGACCGGTGTGAAAGGGCCGTTCTCACGCAGGTAGCGGTGCAGGTCGGGACCCTCGATCAGGTCCATGACCAGGGCCAGCAGATCGCCCTCGACCACCAGGTCGCGGACCCGGACGATGTTGGGGTGGGTCAGCCGGAGCAGCACGGAGCGCTCGCGCAGGAACCGCATCACGACGTCGGAGTCGCTCGCGAGCTCCTCCTTGAGGACCTTGATCGCGACGGTCTCGCCGGGCTGTCCGGGTACGGCCGCCTCGGCACCCGCGGTCTCTCGCTGGCGGGCTCGCCAGACGGTCCCCGTGGCGCCGCGTCCGAGCGGCTCCTCGAGGAGGTACTTGCTGCCTACCGGCCGCACGTCATGCGCTCCCTGTTGCTCGGGGTTGCTTGCTGGCAATTCCGACCCACTGTAATGCCGCCGTGCGCGGCACCGGGCTGTCCTGTTCCTGTGGCCCCCCGGTTGATCTTTCCGCAGCGCCCGGCATTCCGCTTCCGGCGCATGTTCGAAGGAAAGACGCTCGACCCGGTCCGTTGGTTGCCGGGGGCGAACGTGACCGATCTCAAGCGGCGCTCAAACGATCAATGACACGGCACTGGTCAGGCAATTTTCCGGGCAGAGCCGACCAATCAAGATCATTTGACGGCGGGCGGGCGGCACGCTGTCAGTGGCAGGTGCGAGGATGCGTGGAGTACTGGCAGACGTGCTCGTGTGGCGGTGGGGGAAGTGATGCAGATCCGGCTGACCGTCGTGGACGCGCTGGGCCCGTCCTCCCCCTCGGCGCCGGACCGCGCCGCGCGCCGCGACCTCCTGGTCACCGCCCCGGCCGGCACGGCCCTGGCGGCGGTGGCCTCCGCGCTGGCATCGGCTCTCCCCGGCGGCGACAGCACCGGTTCCGGTTCCGCGGTGCTGTACGCCGGCGGCCAGCGGCTCGACGCCCAGCGCTGCACCCTGGGCGAGCCCCCGCTGGTCGACGGTGCCGTGCTGACGCTGGGCGCCCCGGGCGAGCCGGAGCCGCACCCCGAGGCGGCCGGCATCCCCGCCCAGCTCCACGTCGTCGCCGGCCCCGACGCGGGCGGCGTCCATCTGCTGCACGGCGGCCAGATCCGGCTCGGCCGCTCCGCCGAGGCCGACGTCGCGCTCGACGACCCGGACGTCTCCCGGGTCCACTGCACGGTGACGCTGGCCGCCGACGGCCGGATCTCGGTCGCCGACCTCGGCTCCACCAACGGCACCACGCTGGACGGCGCCGCCGTGGGCACCCGCCCGGTGCGGTTCGTGCCGGGCTCCCTGCTGCGGATCGGCGAGTCCGCGCTGCGGCTGGTGCCGGGCCGAGCGGCCGAGCGGGTGACGACCACGCCGGACGGAGAGGGGCAGGTGCGCGTACCGGGGCCGTCCACCCGGGTGACGGAGGCCTCCGACGGGAGCGGGGCGTCCGGGGGAGGCGAGGCGCCCGGGGCGGCACACGCCCGTGCGGATCACCGCGGCGCGGACCGCGCACCCCACGCCCAGGACCCCCAAGAAGTCCAAGATCCTCAGGAGACCCGAGAGCCCCGAGATCCCCGGGAGGCCGACGGGACCCCGCATGCCTACGGCAGCGCCGGCTGGGGCGCCTCCGACGCCTCCCCCGGTGCCAGGGGGCACGGCGCGCCCCGCACCCCCCTGGTGCCCGGCCAGGCCGGCGCCCCGCCGGTCGAGAGCCGCAGCGCCCCGGACGCACCGGGGCTCCCGACGCCCCGCGCCGGGGACGCGCCCCCGCCGAACGATGCGACGCCCGCGCCCACACACCATGACGAGCACGAGCACGGGCACGGACGTTCCGAGCAAGCCGAGCAGTCCGCCGTCGGCACCCGCGGCGGACGCAAGGGCACACCGGTGCGCGGCACCGACGCACCGCAGGGCGTGCGCAGGCGCGGCGGGCTGACGGCGTGGGCGCGGCGGCTGGCCGGCGGGCGGGGTGAGCCGGGCGCGACCGGGCGGACGCCGTACGAGGAGGCCGCCGACCGGCCCGAGGAGGCCCCGGCCGGCACACCCCCCGTACCGGAGACCTGGCCGGACCCGGCGGCGCTGCTGCTGACCGCGCTGGGGCCCGGACCGCGGCTGTGGGAGCGCGGGTCCGGGCATCCGGAGGCGCTCACCGTGCGGCTCGGCACCGCCGACCGGGTCGCGCCGGGCGGGGCGGTGCCGCTGCCCGCGGTGCCGGTGACCGCCGGGCTGCGTGAGGCCGGGGCGCTCGGGCTGGCGGGACCGCGCGAGCGGCTGGCCGGGCTGGCGCGCGCGGTGCTGGCCCAGCTCGCCGCGCTGCACTCGCCCGATGTGCTGGAGATCGTGCTGATCAGCGCGGACCGCGCCCGTCCGCTCGAGGAGCGCACCGCCGAATGGTCCTGGCTGGGCTGGCTGCCCCAGGTGCGCCCGGGACACGGCCAGGACTGCCGGCTGCTGCTCGCGTACGACCGGGAGCAGGCCGCGGCCCGTGCCCAGGAGCTGCTGCGCCGGCTGGAGGACCATCTGACGGACGCCCGATCCGGCAGGCCCCGCCCGCCTGCACCCGCCCCGGCCGCTCCCGCACCCGCGGGCCCGGGCACCGCACCCGCCCCGGCCGAGCCGCCGGGGGCCGCGCCCGCCCCGGCCGGGACGACCGGGGCCGTCCGGCGGCCCTCCTGGGCGCGGGCCGACGGGGAGGCCGACGAGCCGGCCGGTTTCCCGGGCCCGTACACGGTGCTCGTGGTGGACGGCGACCCCGGCGGCGCCACCGTGCGCGAAGCGGTGGCGCGGCTGGCCGTGGAGGGACCGCGGGCCGGCATCCATGTCGTGTGCCTCGCCGAGACCGCACCCGCCTCCCCCGCCTCCCCGGTGTCAGAGACGTACGAGGCGGCCTGTGCGGCCTCCCCGGTCTTCCGGGAGTGCGGTGCCGTCGCGCTGCTCAGCGGGGACGTGGCGACGGCCCTGCGGCTGCTCCGGGTGGCCCGCGCCGGAGTCTCCGGCGCCGGGGACCCGGCAGCGGCCCGGTCCGGTCCGGTGGGCCACGGCACCCTGGGCACGGCGGACGCCGTCTCGCCGCCCTGGGCCGAGCGGTTCGCCCGGGCCCTGGCGCCCCTCCGCACGGAGGGCACCGGCGGCGAGCGGCCTGCGCGCGTGTCCGCACCGCTGCCGCAGGCGGCCCGGCTCCTCGACGAACTGGGCCTGGCCCGGGCCACCCCGGCGTCCCTGATGGCACGGTGGGCGGACGCGGCCGACGACACCGCGGCCCTCGGCGGCCGGGTGCACGGCGTACTGGGCGCCGGACCCCGTGGCCCGGTCGGCGTGGACCTCGCTGCCGAGGGACCGCATCTGCTGGTCGAGGGGCCGCCCGGAAGCGGCCGTACCGAGCTGCTGCGCGCCCTCGTCGCCTCGCTCGCCTCCGCCGAGCGCCCCGACCGCCTGGGCATCGTGCTGATCGACGGCCGGGACGGGACGGGCACGGGCGGCGCATCCGGCGAGGGCCTGCGCGGCTGCCTGGACGTCCCGCACGTCACCACCCATCTCACGGCCAACGACCCGGTGCGCATGAGGGAGTTCGCCCAGTCCCTCAGCGCCGAGCTGAAGCGGCGCGCGGAGCTGCTCGGGCGGTCCGGCTTCACCGAGTGGCACACCGGCCGCGAGGTGCAGGACCGCATGGTCGCCCAGCGCTCCACCCGCACCACGACCGACCTCACCGGCCCCCCTGCGGAGCCGTCCGCCGAACCCGCGGCAGCCTCCCCCGGAGCCACGCCCGCCCCCGGGCCGCATCCCGCACCCGCGGCGCCGCACCCCGGCGCCGGGGATCTGGACACGCCGCCCAGTTCGACCCTGCGGCTGCGGCCGGGCGGGGCCCGGCGGCGGGAGCAGTCCGCGCCGCCGCTCGCGCGGCTGGTGGTGGTGGTCGACGACCTGGATGCGCTCGTCACCCCGGCCCTCGGTGCCCCGGGCCGACCCGCGGCCGGCTCCGTGATGCGGGCGCTGGAGACGGTGGCGCGCGAGGGCGAGCGGCTCGGCGTGCACCTGGTCGCGGCGGCCGGACCCGGCGGCCGTACGGCGCAGACCGAGCCCGCGCGCAGGGCTGCGCTGCGGGTCACGCTGGACGCGCCGGTGCCCGGACCGGACGAACCGGCGCCGGGACGCGGGCGATTGACCGGACCGGACGGGCAGGTGACACCGTTTCAGGCGGGCCGGGTCACGGGCCGGATCCCCCGCACCGCGACGCTGCGTCCGACGGTCGTTCCGCTCGAGTGGCACCGCATGGGCGACCCGCCGGCCAGACGCCCCGTCCGGGAGCTGGGCAACGGCCCGACGGACCTGGCGCTGCTGGCCAGTGCGCTGGAGCGGGCGGCCCGCGAGGTCGCGGCCGCCCGGGTGCCGTCGCTGCTCTGACGCGGGTCCGCCAAGGGCTTCGGCCAGGCCGCCCCGACCGTGGTCACGAGGGGGTCACGATAGCCCGCTCGGCAAGGGACGCGCTCTTGCCGCCCCTGACCCCCCGGGCGTACACCAGAGCGCACGGGACAGCGCCGGACGTTCGACGAGGAACGAAGAACGGGGCATTGATGGGGACCACGAGGAGCACCATCGGCACACGCAGGACCGTCAGGAAGACCACGAGACTCGCAGCCGCCCTCACCGCCGGAGCACTGTCGCTGGCGCTCACCGCCTGCGGCGGTGACGACGACGGCGACAGCGGCGGCAGCGGCGGCCAGGGCGGCGGCGACCCGCAGACCGGGTCCGCCGTCACCCTCCCCAGGCTGGACGGCGAGAGCCTGGAGGTCGCCGCCGTGTGGACCGGCGCGGAGCAGGAGAACTTCAAGAAGGTCCTCGAAGAGTTCGAGGAACGCACCGGCGCCGAGGTGACCTTCGTGCCCGCCCAGGACCCGATCATCAACTTCCTCGGCTCGAAGATCGCGGGCGGCGCCCCGCCGGACGTGGTGATGCTGCCGCAACCCGGCGCCGTCAGGCAGGCCGTGGACAAGGGCTGGGCCAAGCCTCTGGGCGCCGAGGCGCTCAAGGAGCTAGGCGAGAACTACTCGCAGGGCTGGCAGGACATCGGCGCGGTCGACGGCACGAGGTACGGCGTCTACTACAAGGCCGCCAACAAGTCGCTGATCTGGTACAACGCGCAGGTCTTCGAGAACGCCGGGGTGTCCGAGCCGAAGACCTGGGACGAACTGCTCCGCACCGCCCGGACCGTGTACGACTCCGGTGTCACCCCGTTCTCGGTCGGCGGCGCGGACGGCTGGACCCTGACCGACTGGTTCGAGAACGTCTATCTCTCGCAGGCCGGCCCGGAGAAGTACGACCAGTTGGCCAGGCACGAGATCAAGTGGACCGACCCGTCGGTGACCAAGGCGCTGACCACCCTCGCCGAGATCTGGGGCAAGGAGGACTACGTCGCGGGCGGCGCGTCCGGCGCACTGCAGACGGAGTTCCCGGCGTCGGTCACGCAGACCTTCACCGGCGGCGCCCAGCCGAAGGCCGGCATGGTCTACGAGGGTGACTTCGTGCAGGTCAACATCGCCGAGACGGAGGCGAAGGTCGGCGAGGACGCCAAGGCGTTCCCGTTCCCCGCGGTCGGGAGCACGGCGCCGGTGGTCTCCGGCGGCGACGCTGCGGTGATCCTGGAGGACTCGAAGGCGGCGCAGGCGCTGGCCACCTGGCTGGCCTCCCCGGACGCGGCGACCATCCAGGCGAGGCTCGGCGGCTATCTGTCGCCGAACAGGAACGTGGACCCGTCGGCCTACCCCAACGACGTGCAGCGGGGCATCGCCGAGGCGCTGGTCGCGGCGGGCGACGACTTCCGCTTCGACATGTCCGACCAGGCCCCGCAGGCCTTCGGCGGCACGCCCGGCAAGGGCGAGTGGAAGGCGCTGCAGGACTTCCTGAAGAACCCGGAGGACGTCGAGGGCACCCAGCGGCAGCTGGAGACCGACGCGGCCGCCGCGTACGGGAACTGACGCCATGCCGCCGGCCACCGCGGCGGGGGCCGCACCGGCCCCCGCCGCAGCCCCGTCGCGCAAGAGCGTGACCGGCACCCGCAGGACCGTGGCGGCGCTGTTCCTGCTGCCCGCCCTGGTGCTGCTCGGCGCGCTCGTGGTCTACCCGATCGGGTACTCGCTCGTCCGCAGCTTCTACGACCAGTCCGGCGACGGTTTCGCCGGATTCGACAACTACCAGGCGCTGTTCACGGACGACGGCATCCGCACCGCGCTGAAGAACAACGTCGTCTGGGTGGTGTTCGCGCCGACCGTGGCCACCGCGCTCGGTCTGGTCTTCGCGGTGCTCACCGAGCGGGTGCGCTGGGGCACGGCGTTCAAGCTGGTCGTCTTCATGCCGATGGCGATCTCGATGCTGGCGGCCGGCATCATCTTCCGGCTGGTGTACGACCAGGACCCGGACAAGGGTGTGGCGAACGCCGTGTGGGTCGGGGTGCACGACACGTTCGCCGAGGCGTCGGCGTTCCCGAAGGCGCACCCGGGCCGCGAGTCGCCGCTGCAGGCCGCCGGCGGCGGCGCGTTCGTCACCCGGGAGCCGGTGCGCACCGGCGAGCCGGTGGTGCTGCCGCTGGTCGGTGTCGCCCCCGACCGGATGCCGGGCGACGCGAGGGCGGCCGTGGCGCCGCGGGCCGAGCCGGGGAAAATCACCGGCACCACCTGGCAGGACTTCACCCGCGGCAAGGGCGTCGGCGAGCTCAACGGCGTCGACGGCTCCGAGCTGGGCTACGCCGGGATGCGGATCGAGGCGGTGAAGGACGGCAGGGTGGTCGCCACGACGACGGCCGCCGGCGACGGCACGTTCACGCTGCCCGCCGCGGCCGACGGGGCGCTGCTGCGGCTGCCCGGCGACAACTTCCGGGAGGCGTACAACGGACTGAACTGGCTCGGCCCGTCGCTGGTGACACCGGCGATCATCGGGGCGTACGTGTGGATGTGGGCGGGCTTCGCGATGGTGCTGATCGCCGCGGGGCTCGCGGGCGTGCCCCGGGAGCTGCTGGAGGCGGCCCGGGTCGACGGCGCCAACGAGTGGCAGGTGTTCAGACGGGTCACGGTCCCGCTGCTCGCGCCGGTCCTGGCGGTCGTCGTCGTCACCCTCATGATCAATGTACTGAAGATCTTCGACCTGGTCTTCATCATCGCGCCCGGTTCGTCACAGGACGACGCGAACGTGCTGGCGCTGGAGCTCTACCGCAAGGGCTTCGCCGCGGACCAGCCGGGCGTGGCCAGTGCCATCGCGGTGTTCCTGCTGCTGCTGGTGATCCCGGTGATGTGGTTCAACATCCGCAGGCTCAGGCGGGAGGTGCGGCGATGACCGCGGAGGCGGGCTCTGTCACCGAGGCGCGGCCGTCGCCGCCGCCCGCCGCGCCGGCCGCGCCGAAGCGGCCGCTGGGCGCGCGGCTCGCCGAGGGCGTCAGCGGCGGACTGGTCCGGGTCTTCCTGATCGTGGTGGGCCTGTTCTGGCTGGTGCCGACCATCGGTCTGCTGCTGTCCTCGCTGCGTACCCCCCGGGAGATGGCGGCGAGCGGCTGGTGGGAGGTCCTCACCGAGCCCTCCCAGCTCACCTTCGAGAGCTACGACGAGCTGCTGGGCAACAGCGACATCACGGGTTCGCTGCTCAACACGGTGCTGATCACCGTCCCGGCGACGGTGCTGGTGGTCGTCATCGGCTCGCTGGCGGGGTACGCGTTCGCCTGGATGGAGTTCCCGGGCCGCGACTGGTGGTTCCTCGGCGTGGTCGGGCTGCTGGTGGTGCCGGTGCAGGTGGCGCTGATCCCGATCGCCGAACTGTTCGGCACCGTCGGGCTCTTCGGATCGATGCTCGGGGTGATCCTGTTCCACGTCGGCTTCGGGCTGCCGTTCGCGGTGTTCCTGCTGCGGAACTTCTTCGCGGAGATCCCCCGGGAGCTGCTGGAGGCGGCCCGGCTGGACGGCGCCGGTGAACTCCGGCTGTTCGCCCGCGTCGTGCTCCCGCTGGGCGGCCCGGCCATCGCCAGTCTGGGCATCTTCCAGTTCCTGTGGGTGTGGAACGACATGCTGGTCGCGCTGATCTTCTCGGACTCCGGGAGCCAGCCGATCACGGTCGCCCTGCAGACGCAGGTGCGGCAGTTCGGCAACAACATCGACGTGCTCGCGCCCGGCGCCTTCATCTCCATGGTGATCCCGCTGGCCGTGTTCTTCGCGTTCCAGCGGCAGTTCGTGTCCGGGGTGATGGCGGGCGCGGTGAAGTAGACCGGCGTGCGCGCCCAGGGCGCGCCGCACCCGAGCGCCTGTGCACGCCCGGCGCGCACGGCGCACGTAACGCTCGCAGGGGGCGGACCGGCAACCGGCCCGCCCTCGTCCGTTCACCCGTGGTCCCCCGAATGCCGTAGGCACCGTAACCACGTCACTCCATTGGCCGTTCCCGGGCCGAACGCCCGCGCCGACCCATGGATGTCCCCGTGCCCCGGTTCAGTGTCATCGTCCCCGCGTACCGGGTCCAGGCGTATCTGCACGCGTGCCTGGACTCGGTGCTGTCCCAGTCGTACCCGGACCTGGAGCTGATCGCCGTGGACGACGGCTCCCCCGACGCCTGCGGCGCGATCATCGACGAGGTGGCGGCCCGCGACCCGCGGGTACGCCCGGTCCATCTGTCCGAGAACACCGGCCTGGGCCCGGCCCGCAACACCGGGATGGCCCGAGCCACCGGCGACTACCTGCTCTTCCTGGACGGTGACGACACCCTCGCCCCCGGTGCGCTGGCGGCGGTCGCGGACCGGCTGAAGGAGACCGGTGACCCGGACGTGCTGGTCTACGACTACGTCCGCACGTACGAGACCGGCGAGACCGTGCGCAACCGGGCCGCCGCCCGGCTCGGCGAGGACGGTCCCGCCCCGTTCCGGCTGGCGGACCGGCCGGAGCTGCTGGACCTGCTGATGGTGGCCTGGAACAAGGCCTGCCGCCGGGACTTCGTGGCCCGCACGGGCCTGGCCTTCCCGCCCGGCTACTACGAGGACACCCCCTGGACCTACCCGCTGCTGCTGACGGCGGACTCGATCGCCACCCTGGACCGGGTCTGCGTGCACTACCGGCAGCGCCGGCGGGGCAGCATCCTGGGCACGCCCGACGCACGGCACCTCGATGTCTTCGCGCAGTACGACCGGGTGTTCGCGTTCCTGGAGTCCGTGCCGGACGCGGACCGCTGGCGACCGGTGCTGTTCCGCCGCATGCTCGACCACCTGGCGACCGTCTACGCCCGGCGCGACCGCCTGCCGCCCGGTATGCGCGCCGAGTTCCTGCGCCGGGCCCGCGCCCACTGCCGCCGCCACCGCGTCCCCGGCCGGCTCCGCGCCCTGCGCAGCCTCCGCGACGTCCGCGGCCTCCGTGGTGTCCGGGGCGTCCGCGTCCCGCCCCGGACCCGGGTGCGGCACGCCCTGATCCGGCTGGGCCTGCGCCGCACCTACGGCGCCCTGCGGCTGGCGTCGGCCCTGGCCCGCCACACCCGCGGACGGGCCGTACGGCTGCTGCGCATCACGCGGAGCGGCGCCCTGCGGCTGCACTACCGCCTCCAGCGGCTGCTCCCGGTGCGCGCCGACCGCGCCCTGTTCGCCGCCCACGCCGGCGGCCGGGCCCACGGTGGCAACCCGGGCGCGCTGGAGCAGGCGTTCCGCGCCGTCGCCCCGCACATCCGCACCGCGTGGGCCGCGGGCCCCGCCCTGCGGCACACCGTCCCGCCGGGCCCGCGCCGGGTGACGCCCGGGTCGGCCGCCTACTTCACCGAGCTGGCCCGCGCCAAGTACCTGGTGCACGACGCCGGCTTCGACCCCCGGCTGGTCAAGCGCCGCGGCCAGGTGCTGGTCCAGACCCTCGCGGGGACGCCGCTGCGGTACGCGGGCCTGGACCTCCGTGAGCGCCCCGCCGCCGCCCCGGAGCCGGACCCGGCCGGGACGCTGCGGGCGGTCGGCACCTGGGACTACGTCGTCTCGGCCAACCGCCACTCCACCCTGACCTGGGAGCGCGTCTACCCCGGCGGCTACACCGTCCTGGAGGAGGGCCAGCCGCGCACCGACGCCCTGCACACGGCGTCCGCGGCGGACGTGGCACGGCTGCGTGAGGTGCTCGGCGTCCCCGAGGACGCGGTCGCGGTCCTGTACGCGCCGGTCCGCCGCGGCTACCGACGGGTCCAGCGTCCCGGCCTGGACCTGGAGTACGTGCTGCGCCGTCTCGGACCGGGGTTCGTGGTGCTGGCCCGTGTCCCCCTCCCGGACGGTGTGCGGCCCGTGCCCGGCTCGCCCGCGTCGGGGCGGGTCGTCGACGTCACCGGCCACCCGAGCGTGGCGTCGCTGTGCCTGGCCTCGGACGCGCTGGTCACCGACTTCGCGTCGCTGATGTTCGACTACGCGGGCCTGGACCGGCCGATCGTGCTGCACGCCCATGAGCCGGAGGCGTTCGAGGCGGTCCACGGCAGCTATCCCGACCTGCGCGCCTGCCCGCCGGGCGCGGTGGCGCGCAGTGAGGACGAGCTGATCGACATCTTCGCCACCGGCCACTGGCGCGGCTCCCGCTCGGCGCAGCTCAGATCGGCGTTCCGGGCCCGGTTCTGCCCGTACGACGACGGGCACGCCGCGGAGCGCGTGGCGCGCCGGGTGGTGTTCGGGGAGCGCGATCTGCCGCCGGTGGTGCCGCTGGAGGAGCGCCGCCCGGTGCCGTCCGCGGTCGCCCGCCGGTACCCGTCGGCCGTGCTTCCCGGACCGGTGGGCCCGCGCACCGTCACCCCGAGCCGCTGACCGCCGTTTCCCAGGGAGGCCCCTTGCTGCGCAGCTCCTCGCGGCCCACACCGACCCGGCCGCCCGCCCGGCGGCCGACGGGGCGGCCCGGCCGCCACCGCGCCGGCTGAGGGCCGACGGCAGGCAGACGACAGGAAGACAACGGAAAGAGCAGAATGCCCCGCTTCAGCATCATCGTCCCGTCCCATGGGGTCGCGGGCCGGCTGTCCCAGGCGCTGGACTCGGTCCTCGCCCAGTCCTTCGGCGACTTCGAGCTGATCCCGGTGTGCGACGCCCCGGACTGCTCCGCGGCACACGCCGTCGCCGCCCGTACGGAGCGGGACTCCCGGGTGGTGCCCGTGCACTCGCCGCCGGCGGCCGGTCTGTCCGGGGCGCGCAACACGGGGATGCGGGCGGCCACCGGCACGTATCTGCTGTTCCTCGACGGCGACGACGTCCTGGTCCCGGGTGCGCTGGCGGCACTGGACGCCCGGCTGGCCGAGACCGGCGACGTCGACGTGCTCTACTTCGCCCACGAGCGCGCCCCCTGGTGGGAGGGCGAGCCCACCGAGCCGGCCACGCCGGTGCTCGACGGCGCCCCGGACGGCGCGTTCCCCCCGGACCGCGCCCCCCAGCTGACCGGGGTGCGCCTGCCGGCCTGGAGCGCCGCGCACCGCCGCGCGTTCCTCACCGAGCACGAACTGCACTTCCCCGACGGACACTTCACCGACGTGGGCTTCGGCGGTCTGGTCGCGGCGGGCGCCGCCCGCATGGCGGTGCTGCACGACATCGTCGTACGGCATCAGGTGCGGCGGCAGGGCAACCGGCTGAATCTGCCCGGCGAGCACCACGGCGAACTGCTGGACCAGGCCGAGCTGCTGCTCACCCACACCGCCACGGCCGAGTTGTCCGAGCCGCGGCGCAGCGCGCTGTTCGAGCAGCTCTTCGCGGCGGTCCTGAAGACGGCCACGCATCCGCGCCGGCTGCCGCCCCGGCACCGCCGCGCCTTCTTCCGCCGGGCGAGTGCGCTGTACCAGCGGCACCGCCCCGCAGGATTCCGGCCGCCGGGCGGCAGCCTCGGGGCCCAGCACCGGCTGCTGGCGGCCGGAACGTACCCGGCGTTCCGTGCGCTGCGCGGCGCCACCCGGGCGGCGGCCCGGGCGATCGGGGCGCTGCCGCGCCCGCGCGGGCTGCGTACCCGCCTGCTGTACCGGCGGCAGCTGCGCCGCCCGCTGGATGCGAACCTCGCCGTGTACTGCGCCTACTGGGGCCGCGGCTATGCCTGCAACCCGGCCGCGATCCACGCCAAGGCCCGCGAGCTCGCCCCGCACCTGCGGTCGGTGTTCCTGGTCGAGGCGGACCAGGCGCACACCGTGCCGGACGGCGTCGACCACGCCGTGATCGGCAGCAGGCGCTACTGGGAAGTGCTGGCCCGCGCCAAGTATCTGGTCAACAACGCCAACTTCGCGGAGGGCGTGGTCAAGCGCCCCGGCAGTGTGCACCTCCAGACCCAGCACGGCACCCCGCTGAAGACGATGGGCGTGGACCAGTCGACGTACCCGGTGGTCGCGGCGGCCACCGGCAGCTTCACCAGGCTGCTGGGCCGGGTGGACCGCTGGGACTACAACATCTCCGCCAACTCCCACTCCACCCGCACCTGGGAGCGCGCCTTCCCGGGCTCCTACGAGCATCTGGAGTACGGCTATCCGCGCAACGACGTGTACTACACGGCGACCGCGGGCGACGTCGCCCGCATCCGGCGCGACCTGGGCGTCCCCGAGGGGGCGACGGCGGTGCTGTACGCGCCCACGCACCGCGACCACCGGACCGGCTTCGACACCGGCGGCCTCGACCTGGAGGCGTTCTGCGCGGCGGCCGGGGAGGACGTGGTGGTGCTGCTGCGCGCCCACTACTTCTACGACCGGGGCACCGGCCGGGACACCGGCCGGATCATCGACGTGACCGCGCGCCGCTCCGCGGAGGAGGTGTGCCTGGCCGCCGACGCGCTGGTCACCGACTACTCCTCGATCATGTTCGACTACGCCAACCTGGACCGGCCGATCGTCGTGTACGCCGACGACTGGGACGTCTACCGGGAGACCCGGGGCGTCTGCTTCGACCTGATGGCGGCACCGCCCGGTCCGGTGGCGCACACCCCGGAGGAGCTGGCGCGGATCTTCCGCGACGGCTCGTACGCGGACGCGGGGTCGGCGGCGCTGCGCGCGGCGTTCCGGGAGCGGTTCTGCGAGTTCGACGACGGCCGGGCCGCCGAGCGCGTGGTGCGCAGGGTGCTGCTCGGCGAGCCGCCCGAGGCGCTGCCGCCCGTGATCCCGCTCGCCGAGCGCGTTCCGGCCCCCGCCGCCACCCTGGTAAGGAGCTGACCCGAGTGCCCCGCTTCAGCGTCATCGTGCCCTGCTTCAAGGTGCAGGGATTTCTCGCCGAGTGCCTCGACTCGGTGCTGCAGCAGTCCTACCGGGACATCGAGGTGATCGCCGTCGACGACTGCTCGCCGGACGGCTGCGGTGCGATCCTGGGGGAGTACGCGGCCGGCGACGACCGGGTGCGGGTGGTGAGCCTGCCGGAGAACGTCGGGCTGGGCCGCGCCCGCAACGCCGGGATGGCGCAGGCCACCGGCGACTACCTGTTCTTCCTGGACAGCGACGACACCCTCACGCCGGGCGCGCTGCGCGCGACGGCCGACCGGCTGGCCGAGGCGGACGACCCGGACGTACTGGTCTTCGACTACGCCCGCACCTACTGGTGGGGCGGCACCCGCCGCAACGTCCTGGCACGGGTGCTGACCGAGGCCGGCCCCGGCACCTTCACCGCCGCCGAGCACCCGGAGATCCTCGAACTGCTGATGGTCGTGTGGAACAAGGTCTACCGGCGCGACTTCGTCGAACGGGAGGGCTTCAGCTTCCCGCCCGGCTACTACGAGGACACGCCCTGGACCTTCCCGGTGATGCTCACCGCCCGGCGGATCGCCGTACTGGACCGGATCTGCCTGTACTACCGGCAGCGCCGGCAGGGCAACATCCTGTCCACCACCAGCCGAAAGCACTTCGACATCCACGAGCAGTACGAGCGGGTCTTCGCGTTCGTCGAAGCCCGGCCGGAGCTGGCCGCCTGGCGGCCGTTCCTGCACACCAAGATGGGCGAGCACTGCCTGGACATCCTCGGCAAGCCGGACCGGCTGCCGCCCGGCGACAAGGGCGAGTTCTTCCGTCGCACCGCCCAGCTGCTGCGCAGCCACCGGCCGGAGGGCGCCCGCATCCCGGCCGAACTGCGGGTGCTGGAGCGGGGCTATGCCGCCTACCGCCTGCGGCACCAGGCGGGCCGCGCCGGGCGGGAGCTGCGCCGCAGGGCGCACAAGGCGCGCGAGGCGGCGGCCGGGCGGCTGACGCGCGCCGGGGCGGCGGTGCGTCCGCGCCGCCCGCTGGATCCGCAGCTCGTCGTGTACTCGGCGTTCTCGCACCGCGGCGTGCTCGGCGACCCGGCGGCGATCCACCGCGCGGCGCGCGAGATCGCCCCGCAGCTGCGCGGGGTGTGGGTGGTCCGCGACGAGGAGACGGCTGCACAGCTGCCGCCGGACACCGAGCATGTGCTGCTGGGCAGCGCGGAGTACCGCCGGGTGACCGAGCGGGCCGCTTTCCTCGTCAACAACGTCAACTGGCCGGGCACCGTGGCCAAACGGCCCGGCAGCGTGCACATCCACACCCACCAGGGCACTCCGCTGAAGTACATGGGCGCCGACCTGCTCGGCAGGCCCGGCGCCCGGCACGGCCTGGACGTGCCCGGGATGCTGCGCCGCGCCGACCGCTGGGACTACAGCCTGGTCGCCAACCGGCACTCGGAGCTGGTGTGGGAGCGGGCCTATCCCTGCCACTTCACCTCGGTGCGCACCGGCAGCCCCCGCAACGACGTACTGGTCGGCGCCGGTCCGGGGGACGGGGCCGGCTTCCGGCAGCGGCACGGCATCCCGGAGGACCACACCGTGGTGCTGTACGCGCCGACCCGCCGCGACTACCGGCGCGGCGGCCACGTGGACCGCATCGACCCGGCCCGCCTGGCCCGGGACCTGGGCGGCGGCCACACCCTCGTCGTCCGGCTGCACCCGTCCCTGGCCACCGGTCCCGCGCGCGGCCTGGGCCTGGCCGAGCTGCACCGGCGGGGCGTGCTGGTCGACGCCACGGACGAACCGCACGTCGAGGAGGTGATGCTGGCCTCGGACGCCCTGGTCACCGACTACTCCGCCCTGATGTTCGACTACGCCTGCCTGGACCGGCCGATCGTGGTGCACGCCGACGACTGGGGCGCGTACGCGGCGAGCCGGGGCGCCTACTTCGACATCACCGCCGAGGCACCGGGCCATGTGGCGCGCTCCTACCGGGAGCTGGCCTGGCTGTTCGCCTCGGGGGCGTGGCGGGACGAGGAGGCGGCGCGGCTGCGGTCCGACTTCCGGGACCGGTTCTGCGAGTTCGACGACGGCCGGGCCGCCGAGCGGGTGGTGCGGACGCTGATGCTGGGCGAGGAGATGCCGCCGGCCACCCGGGTGCCGGGCGCCCGCGCCGTCCCGGCCGACCGCGATCTGCTGGCCCCGTCGTGAGACCGCGCACCTGGGTGCTGGTCCTGGCCGCGGTGTTCGCCCTGTTCCAGCTCGCGAACGTCACCGGCCGGGACACCCCCGACACCAAGAACTACCTGGCGTACGCGCTGAGTCTGACCGGCGAGAGCAAGCGGGAGGCCGCGGCGGCCGTCATCGACCACTTCTGTGCGAGCCGGGCGGCGCGGGCGCGCCGCGACCAGAGCGTGCACGTGGTCCGCTTCCACCGGCCCGATCCGACGGACCGGGTGACGGCCGACTGCCGCGAGGAGCAGTGGCGGCTGGTCGAGACGCGGCTCGCGGACGGTCAGACCGCCGGGCGGACGGTGCCGTTCATGCCGGAGCGGTTCATGCAGATCTTCGAGGTGCGGCCCGGCTATCCGGTGCTGCTGGCGCCGTTCGTCGCGGTGCTGGGCGTGACCTGGGGGGTGTGGGCGGTGAGCGTCCTCGTCGCGGTCGCGGGCGGGGTGCTGGTCTTCCTGATCCTGCGCACCCTGTCGGTTGCGGTGCCGCTCGCGCTGACCGGGCAGGCCCTGTACTACGTGCTGCCGTGCGGGACGACCGCCATGCGCCCGATGACCGAGGGCCTGATGATGGCGCTGACGCTGGCGGCGGTGTGGGGCTGCGCGCTGGTGCTGCGGGGGCGGCGGGTGCGGGCCGGGGTGGCCCTGGTGGGCGGTGCGCTGGTGGTGCTGTTCACGGTGAAGCACTCCCAGTCGCTGTTCCTCGGGGTGTGCCTGGGGGTGGCGGGCACGGTGCTCGCGCTGCGGCGGCGCGGGCGTGGGCGTCCGGCGGGCCCGGGCGTGTGGGCGGTCGCGGGGACGGGGCTCGCGGTGGCGGTGGGCACGCTGCTGCTGGCGCGGCTGCTGCACTACCCGTCGATGTCCGAGAGCGTGCAGGATCTGCTCACCGATCACTTCGACCGGCCGGACCGGGAGCGGCCGTGGCGGGAGTTCTGGCAGCTGCAGGGCAACTTCTGGCTGGAGTGGCTGCGTCGGCAGCTGGGGGAGCCGGTGCTGGTGGCCGCACTGGCGGCGGGGGCGTGGGGCGCGGTGCGGCGGCCGGCGTTCGGCGGGTTTCTGATCGCGGCGGCGTGCACCGGGTTCCTCACCCAGGCCGGGCACCCGGACATCAACATCTGGGGTGAGCGGCTGATCGTCCTGGTCTGGCTGCTGCCGGTGGTGGGGGTGCCGCTGCTGCTCGAGGCGGTGGTGCGGGGCGGCCCGGCCGACCGCTCACCGGTGGCGGCTCCGTACCCGACCACTGCCGGGCAATCACTGAGCAGCAATCGCTGACCGCCGATCGCTGACCGCCGATCGCTGATCACTGAGCACTGAGCACTGAGCACTGAGCACTGAGCACCCGATGATCACTCGATGCGGTGAGATGGCGTCACGCCCTTGACCCGGAATGCCTGACCGGGAACATACGGCAAATGTCCAGAAAGATCCGTTTTCCGGCCGCGCGGTGAGCACGAGACCGCTCGACCGGCCGACCGCGCGCGGCGCTACGGCGCTGCGCGGCGGGCGCCGCCGCCGGCCCACGCCGTACCAGGTCGCCGGGTTCCTGTTCTGGCTGCTGGTGACGCTGGCGTACTGGCGGGTGCCGCTGTGCTGTGACGCCGGGCAGCATGCGGCGGTCGTGGAACGCCTCAGGGCCGACCTGCTCCACCCCCGCCATCCGACGGCCGACCTGCCGGGCGCGGGCTCCCCGTACTACTCGCCGTACGCGGTGGCGCAGGGTGTGTTCGCGCGACTGACCGGGCTGGGCGGCTGGGAGCTGGTACGGCTCGCCGGGCCGCTGAACCTGCTGGTGCTGCTGACCGGCCTCGGCCGCCTGGTGCGGGTGCTGACGCCGCGCCCGTGGGCACCGGTGCTGGCACTGGTGGCGACCGCGCTGCTGTGGGGCACCGAGCCGATCCGGTGGAGCGGGTATCTCGGGCTGATGCCGATGACCGGGAGCCTCGGCTACCCGTCGGCGTTCGCGGCCGGGCTCACCTTCTGGGCCTGGGCGCTGACCGGAGGGCGGGCCCGGGACACCCGCCGGGTGCGCTACGTCGGCCCGAGCGGACTGCGCGGCTTCGCGGGCTACGCCGGGCTCGGGGTGCTGTACGGGCTGATCCTGCTGGTGCACCCGATCACCTCGGTGGCGGCGGTGCTCGGCGGACTGGCCTTCGTGGCCGGGTGGCAGCGCGGGTGGCGCCCGGCGGTCGCCGGACGGTGGGCGCTGACCACCGCGACGGCGGTGGCGACGGCGGCGCTCTGGCCGTACTACGACGTCTTCACACTGCCCGGCGACGGCAGTGTCGACGCGGTGCACCGTCAGCTGTACACCGGTCTCGCCGGGCAGTTCTGGCTGGCGCTGCTCGGGCTGCCGGCGCTGTGGCTGCGCGGACGCCGCTCGGCCCGGGACCCGCTGGTGCTGCTGTTCGGCCTCGGCTGCCTGGTGGCGGCGTACGGCTGGTTCAGCGGCCACCACACCTACGGCCGGGTCCTCGGGCTCGCCCTGGTGCCGCTGCAGCTCGCGCCGGCGGTGGAGCTGGCGGCGCCCCGGCCCTGGCACCGCGGGCGGCGGCTACTGGGCGGGGCGGCCGCCGCCGGCGCCTGCCTCGGCTTCCTCACGGTGCACGCCGGGGCGGTGGTGCCGCGCGCATGGGACCCGGTCGGTTTCGAACGGCCGCCCCACTGGCCGGCGTACGCCTGGGCGGCGCAGCACATCGGCCGCGGTGAGGTGGTGCTGACCAACGGGTTCGCCGCCACCCGCACCATCGCCGGGTACGGCCCGAACCTCGCCGCGCCGGCCTGGCCGGACCCGGCACTCCGGGAGCGGGAGCGGCAGCGGCGGCTGGCCGACGTCGAGGCCTATCTGGACCCCGCCTCCACCCGCACCGAGCGGGCGGCCGTGGTGCGCCGGTACGGCGTGCGCTGGCTGCTGCTGACCCGGTGGCAGCGGGTGCCGCGGGAGGCGGTGGTGGTGGCGTGGAGCGAGCGGACGGGCGAGGTGCTGGCGCGGGTGGGGCGCACCGGAGGACTCGCCCGGTGACGTCGATGGCCGGTCGGCCTGTCAGGCCTGTTCGACCTGTCGGGCCGGTTGGGCCGGTTGGGCCGGTTGGGCCCGGTCGGCCTGTTCGGTGACGCGGGCGTCGCGCCCGGTCACTCGATGACGAGGTCGACCGGGATGTTGCCGCGGGTGGCGTTGGAGTAGGGGCAGACCTGGTGGGCCTGCTCGACCAGCTTGCGGCCGGTCGCCTCGTCCACAGCGGCGGGCAGCTCCACGCGCAGGGTGACGGCGAGCCCGAAGCCCTCGCCCTGCTTGCCGATGCCGACCTCGGCGGTCACCGCGGCGTCGCTGACGTCGGCCTTGGCCTGCCGCCCGACGAGCCCGAGGGCGCTGGCGAAACAGGCGGCGTAGCCGGCGGCGAAGAGCTGCTCGGGGTTGGTGCCCTGACCGTTGCCGCCCATCTCCGCCGGGATGCCGAGCTGGAGGTCGAGCCGTCCGTCGGAGGAGACGGCGCGGCCCTCGCGGCCGTGGGTGGCGGTGGCGACGGCGGTGTAGAGCGCGTTCATGGATGCCCTCCGTGGTGGGGATCGTGCCGCCGGCGATGGGCCGGTGCGGCGGGACGACCATAAGTAGAGCACACTATTAAGTTGTGCACAACTAATTGGCTCGCAAATCAATTGAGTCACCGGCTACGCTGGAGGCATGACCACGCCCGCGACCGACTGGCTCCGCCTCGACCGGCAGATCTGCTTCTCCCTGAACGCCGCCTCGCGCGCCTTCGGCGGCGTCTACCGCGTGCTGCTGAGGGACCTGGGACTCACCTACCCGCAGTACCTGGTGATGCTGGTGCTGTGGGAGCACGGCGAACTGCCCGTCAAGCAGCTCGGCGAGCATCTGCGGCTGGACTCCGGCACGCTGTCGCCGCTGCTCAAGCGGCTGGAGGCGGCGGGTCTGGTGCGGCGCGAGCGCAGTGCGAGCGACGAGCGGTCGGTGCGGGTGCGGGCGACGGAGGAGGGCGCGGCGCTGCGCGAGCGCGCGCTGGAGGTGCCGCGCCGGATCGCCGCGGCGACCGGGTTCGGCCTGGAGGAGATCGAGGACCTGCGGTCCCGCCTCGACCGGCTCACCAGCGCGCTGGACGAGGCGGCGCTGACCGAGTAGCGGCACGCGGGCCCCCGCTTGCGACGTCCGGGTGCGGCACCCGAGCGCGGCACCGGAGTGCCGCACCCTGGCGCGGCACCCGATCACAGCACCCGATTACGGCGGATGCACGCATATCGGCGTTCATATGACGTTCGCCCGGCCTACGATCCGTCGTGATGAGAACCACCCACCGAGAAGGCCCCCGCCCACGCCCCCGCGCCCGTGCGCCGGTGGGCGTCGTCGTCATCGGGCACCAGGACGCGGACCATGTGACGGAGGCCGTGCGCTCGGCGCTGGCACAGGGCACGGCCGTCCGCCAGGTCGTCGCCGTGGACGACGGCTCGACCGACGGGAGCGCGGAGCTGCTCGCCCGCCTGGCCGAGACGGAACCGCGGCTGTCGGTGATCCGCCGCACCGCCAACAGCGGCGGCTGCGGCACCCCCCGCAACACCGGCCTGGACGCGGTGACCACGCCGTACGTGATGTTCCTGGACAGTGACGACGTGCTGCCGCCGGGCGCGGTGGACGCGCTGCTGTCGGCGGCGACCGAGGGGCGTGCGGAGGTCGCCAGCGGGTTGTGCGTGCGCCGCGAGCTGCCCTCGGGGCGCGAAGTGCCGTGGCAGCCGGAGCTCTACACGGCGCGCACCGTCGTCGACCACCCCACGCGGCGTCCCCGACTCGTGCACGACACCCTCTGCGTCAACAAGCTCTACCGCACCGACTTCCTGCGCGAGCACCGCATCCGGTTCCCGGACGGCCGCTTCCCCTACGAGGACGTCGTCTTCACCGCACGTGTGCTGGCCGCCGGGCCGCGCATCGCCCTGGTCCCGGACCCGGTCTACAGGTGGCATGTGCGCCGTTCCGCCGGGCGGCTGTCGATCTCGCTGGACCGCGCCGGGCCGGACAACTGGCGGGCGCGCACACACGCTTGCGGGACGGCGTACGACATCCTGCTCGGCGCCGGGCAGAAGGAGCTGGCGCGGGCCGCCCGCGCCAAGTTCCTCGACCACGAGCTGCGCATGTACGTGCGTGAACCGGGGCTGCGGAACCCGGAGCACCAGCACGCGTGGTGGGCGCACACGCGGACGTTCCTCGCGGAGTACGACGCGGGCGACTGGGCGCGTGCGCCGGCCGCGCCCGGCCGGCTGATCGCCCGGGTGGTCCTGGCCTCGCCGGAGCCGCGCGACCTGCCAAGGCTGCGTGCGCTGGCCGCCCGCCCGGCCCGGCTGCTCCCGCCGTACGCCCGCGACCTCGACGGCACGCCGGTCTGGTCGGACGACCTGCCCTGGGTGACCCTGGAACCGCTGCTGACCCTGCCGGTGGGCTCCCTCCCGCTGACCGTCGACGCGGAACTGCGCCCACGCGCGCGTGGCACCCTGCTGCGGCTCCGGCTGCACGAGCTGTACGGCCGGGTGGCGGCTGCGGGACCGCGGGAGGTCGAGGTGGAGTGGCGGCGCCGGGAGGACGGGCACCCGGACGAGGTCCGCACGGCGCCCCTGGTCCCGGGGGCCGACCGGACCGCCTGGTCGGCCGTGGCCCAGGTGGACCTGCCGGGCCTGGCCGCGCTCGGGACCGGCACCTGGGACCTGTGTCTGCGGGTCCGGTTCCGGGACGGCGCGAGCCGCGAGGTCACGGCGCACGCGCGCGGGGACCACGGGCGGCTGCGCCGCCACGCCCTCCCGAGCGTCCGGCACGGCGTGTTCCTCGTCCAGCCGTACGCCACCCACTCCGGCGCGCTGGCACTGCGGACGGCGACCGGAGCGCGGGGAATCACGACCGTGGTGCGCGGCCGGATCCGGCGCCTGCTTCACTGAGGAGCGGACGACGGACCACGTCCACCGGGATCCACCGGGGTCCCGCTGGGGTTCACTGACGAGGGGACGGCCGCACATGACCTGGCTGATCACCGGCGGCGCCGGTTACATCGGAGCGCATGTCGTACGGGCGATGACCGAGGCGGGCGAGAAGACGGTGGTCTACGACGACCTGTCCACCGGGATCGCCGAACGCGTGCCGGACGGCGTCTCCCTGGTGGTGGGCTCGACCCTGGACGGCGAACGCGTCCGGCGCGCCCTCACCGACCACGCCGTCACCGGCGTCGTCCACCTGGCAGCCAAGAAGCAGGTCGGCGAGTCGGTGGAGCTTCCGCTGCACTACTACCGGGAGAACATCGAGGGCCTTCGGGTGCTGCTGGAGGCGGTCACGGAGGCCGGGGTGCCGTCCTTCGTGTTCTCCTCCTCGGCCGCGGTGTACGGCATGACCGACGTGGACCTGGTCACCGAGGAGACGCCCTGCGTCCCCATCTCGCCGTACGGCGAGACCAAGCTGGCGGGCGAGTGGCTGGTACGGGCCACGGGTCGTGCGAGGGGGCTGTCCACGGCGTCCCTGCGCTACTTCAACGTGGCGGGCGCGGCGGCCCCCGAACTGGCGGACACCGGGGTCTTCAACCTGATCCCCATGGTCTTCGAGAAGCTCACGGAGAACGCCGCGCCGCGCATCTTCGGCGACGACTACCCGACGCCGGACGGCACCTGCATCCGGGACTACATCCACGTGGTGGACCTGGCCGAGGCCCATGTCGCGGCGGCCCGCGCGCTCCAAGCGTCCCCGGGCCGGGACCTCACCCTCAACATCGGCCGTGGCGAGGGCGTCTCCGTCCGCGAGATGATCGACCGAATCAACGCCGTCACCGGCTACGACCTTCCTCCGCAGGTCACCCCGCGCCGCCCCGGCGACCCGGCCCGCGTCGTCGCCTCCGCCGACCGCGCCGCCACCGAACTGGCCTGGAAGACCAAGCACGACGTGCACGACATGATCACCTCGGCCTGGTCCGGCTGGACCCGCCACCACCCGGAGGCAGCCCGGGGCCGACGTCCCTGACACGCACCGAGGGCCGCCGCTACAACGCCTTGAGGGCCGCCGTCGTGGCGGTCGTCAGGGTGTCCAGGTAGCCCCTGGGGAGTCCGGCTCCGCGGATCACCACCGAGCGCCAGTAGAGCGGGCCCGAGATCAGGTCGAGGGCCAGTTCGTCGTCGAAGCCCGGGCGCAGTTCGCCGCGCTGCTCCGCCGCGGCGAGGATCTTGCTGGCGACGCCCTCCTGCCCCTCCCGCAGGGCCTTCTGGAGAGCCTCGGCGATGTCGGGGTTGCGGGCCGCCTCGGCCTGGAGGTCGGGGATGATCTGCGAGGCCACCGGGTGGCGCAGGGCGCGCGACGTCACCTCGAACAGCAGCCGGAGATCGCTCTGCAGGGAGCCGGTGTCCGGCGTGGGCAGGCCCTGGACCGCCAGCGCCGAGACGATGTCGAGGACCAGGTGCAGCTTGGAGCGCCAGCGCCGGTAGACGGCCGTCTTGCCCACGCCCGCGCGGCGGGCGATCCCCTCGATGGACATCCGCGCGTAGCCGACGGCCGCGAGCTCCTCGAAGACGGCGGCCCTGATGGCCTCCGTGACGTCCTCGCGGAGCACGGCCGCCCCGGCGGGGGCCCGGCGGCGCGGGCGGGGCTGGGGCTGGTCGGCGTTGGTGGTCATGCGGCCCAAGCATAGAGGCGAGGACGTTACGACGAAACGGTTGCGTTCCGACGCGAAGCGGGCCTACGCTCACGTTGCGACGATACGGTTCCGTCCCGACGTATTCGTCGCGACGCTCTCGTCACGACGCTCCCATCCCGACGTTCCGGTTCCGATCCAGCCGCCCACCGGCCCTCCCGGCCACACCCCCGCCCTCCGCCTCCAGCCACCCCTCAGCGAAAGCAGCGGATGTGAGTCAGGTACTCGACACACCGCCCCCGGCCCCGGCCGCCACCGAGCCGGCCGCCGCCGCCTCCTCCGAGGACCTCGCCGCGCTCGCCGCGCGCCACGGCCTCTCGGTCAGCGGAGCCCGTCCGTCCCTGCCCCGGTACCTCCGGCAGCTGTGGGCGCGCCGCCACTTCATCGGCGCCTTCGCCACCGCCAAGCTCACCGCCCAGTACAGCCAGGCGAAGCTGGGCCAGGTCTGGCAGGTGATGACACCGCTGCTGAACGCTGCGGTCTACTACTTCGTCTTCGGCCTGCTGATGCAGACCAGCAGGCACGTCGAGGACTACGTCCCGTTCCTGGTCACCGGCGTGTTCGTGTGGACGTTCACACAGAGCTCGCTGATGGCGGGGACCCGGGCCGTCTCCGGCAACCTCGGCCTGGTCCGCGCACTGCACTTCCCGCGGGCCGCGCTGCCGGTCTCCTTCTGCCTGCAGCAGTTGCAGCAGCTGCTGTTCTCCTTGGCCGCGCTCGCCGTCATCCTGCTCGCGTTCGGTGTGCCGCCGGCCCCGTCCTGGGCGCTGGCGGTGCCGGCACTGGTGCTGCAGTTCGTCTTCAACGCCGGTGCCTCGATGGTCCTGGCCCGCCTGGGCGCCAGGATCCCCGACCTCTCCCAGCTGATGCCGTTCCTGCTGCGTACCTGGATGTACGCGTCGGGCGTGATGTACAGCATCCACCACATGGCGGGCGAACAGAGCGACCTGCCGCCCTGGGTGGCGCCGCTGCTCCAGGCGAACCCCGCCGCCGTCTACATCGACCTGATGCGCTTCGCCCTGATCGACAGCTTCCATGCCGACCAGCTGCCGGACCACGTCTGGCTGCTCGCGACAGGCTGGGCACTGCTCGCCGGCGTCGGCGGCTTCATCTACTTCTGGAAGGCTGAGGAGACGTACGGCCGTGGCTGACGCGACACACGAGAACTCCGCGAGCGAGAAGATCCCCACCGTCATCGCCGACGGCGTCGACATCGTCTACCGGGTCAACGGCACCGGCGCCGGACGCGGCTCCGCGACCGCCGCCCTCAACCGCATCGTGCGCCGCAGAACCGCCGAGAAGGCTGCGGGCGTGCGCCGGGTGCACGCGGTGAGGAACGTGTCCTTCGTCGCGTACCGCGGCGAGGCGATCGGGCTGATCGGCACCAACGGCTCGGGCAAGTCGACCCTGCTCAAGGCGGTCGCCGGCCTGCTGCCGGTGGAGCACGGCCGGATCTACACCGACGGCCAGCCCTCTCTGCTCGGCGTCAACGCCGCCCTGATGAGCGATCTGACCGGCGAGCGCAACGTCCGTCTCGGCGGCCTGGCCATGGGCATGTCCCGGGAGCAGATCAGAGACCGCTACCAGGCGATCGTCGAGTTCTCCGGCATCAACGACAAGGGCGACTTCATCACGCTGCCGATGCGCACGTACTCCTCCGGCATGGCCGCCCGGCTGCGGTTCTCCATCGCCGCCGCCAAGGACCACGACGTCCTGCTCGTCGACGAGGCGCTGGCCACCGGCGACCGCTCCTTCCAGAAGCGCTCCGAGGCCCGCATCCGCGAGCTGCGCCGGCACGCGGGCACGGTGTTCCTGGTGAGCCACAGCAACAAGTCGATCCGCGACACCTGCGACCGGGTGCTCTGGCTGGAGCGCGGCGAGCTGCGCATGGACGGGCGGACGGAGGAGGTCCTCAAGGAGTACGAGGCGTTCACCGGCGGACCGGACCGGGCGGCGGCCGAGCCCGCGCGGAAGGGATAGGCGATTCCCTGGTACTCCCCCGCGGGGCACGGCCGCCTCTCCCCTGAGGCTCCGCCGTCTTCCCTCAGGAGGCGCAGCCGGGGTTCACCCTTTCGCACGATTGGTGCCACTATGACCGGACAGGTTGGCCGAAGAGCCGCACCGCACCAGGGCGGCGACGAGGTGAGGAGCCCGCCGCGATGTCCGAGACCGCAGCGCCGTCCGAGCCCCGCCCCGCCACTCCCGAACTCAGCGTCGTCGTCCACGGCCCCGACCTCCAGGACCGCCTCACCGGCCTCCTGGACTCCCTGGCCGCCCACCCCCTCCCCGGCACGGAGGTGATCGTCGCCGCGGTCGGCGACTGGGCCCGGGAGGCCGCCGAGCGGCACACCCCCGCCTTCCGGGTGGTGCCGCTGCCGGACGGCGCCGGCGACGCGGCGGCCCGTACGGCGGGGGCGGCGCACGCCTCCGGCCGCTGGCTGCACTTCGTCCGCGCCAAGGACGGGCTGCCCCCGGGCACCCCGGGCACGCTCGCCGAGCACACCGCCGGCCTCCCCGACGCGGTGGACGTCCTGCTCCTCGACCACGTCCGCAGTACCTGGCGGGCCTCGGCCCTGCCCTCCCCGGACGGCCCACTCCTCGCGCGCGCGGGCGGCGCCGCACTCGCCCTCGACGAGGAGCCCCGGCTGCTCGGTGTGACGCCGCTGCTCGGCAACCGCGTCGTCCGCACGGAATTCTGGCGGGCGCACGAGCGACGGCTGACCACGGACGACGAGCCCTTCGCCGCGTACGCCGCCCTGCTGCTCGCCGACCGAGCCGCCTGTCTGCCGCACCCCGCGTACGAGGACCGCCGGCTGCGCACCGCAAGCCTTCCGCCGGCCGCAGCCGAACAGCACTACGCCCTCGTCGACCGCTACGAGCTGCTGCTGGACCTGGCCCGGGACCGCCCGGCCGTCCGCGCGGTGCTCTACGACGTCATGGTCGGCGAGCTGCTGCGCACGTTCGTCCACGCCGGGATGCCGGACCCCGTCGCCCGGGAGTTCTTCCGCCGCGCCTCGCTCGCCGCGCTGCGCCGCCGGCCCGAGGACCACCCGCACCCCGGCGGCCTGGAGGGGGTGCGCCGCTCGCTGCTGGAGGACGGCGCCTACACCAAGTACCGCGCCCTCCAGGCCGCCAACCGCACACGCCGCACGGTCCACGCCGTCCTGAGCACCGGCCGGAGCCGCGCCGGCGTCCGGCTCCGCGACCACCGCTACCGCAGGGCGCTCGCCGGCCCGGTCGACCCGCAGCTGGCCGTCTTCTCCGCGTACTGGGACCGCGGCGTGGCCTGCAACCCGGCCGCGATCGCCGCCAAGCTCGGCGATCTGGCCCCGCACATCCGCCCGGTGTGGGTGGTGACCGCCGCCAACGCGGCGCTGCTGCCGCCCGGCACCGACCACGTCGTCCCCGGCACCCGCCGCTACCGGGAGGTGCTGGCCCGCGCCAAGTACCTGGTCAACAACGTCAACTTCCCCAACCCGGTGGTCAAGCGCCCCGACGCGGTCCATCTCCAGACCCATCACGGCACCCCGCTCAAGCGCATGGGCCTGGACCAGATGCCGTACCCGGCCGCCGCCCGTGGCCTGGACTTCGCGGCGCTGCTGGAACGCGTCGACAAGTGGGACTACAGCATCTCCGCCAACAGCCACTCCACCCGCATGTGGCAGCGCGCCTACCCGTCCCGCTACCGCTCGCTCGACTACGGCTATCCGCGCAACGACGTGTACTGCACGGCGGGTGCCGCCGAGGTCCGCGCCGTACGGGCGCGGCTCGGCATCGCCCCGGGCCGCCGGGCCGTCCTCTACGCGCCCACGCACCGCGACTACGAGGCCGCCTGGACCCCGCGCCTGGACCTCGCCGCACTCGCCGGCCGACTCGGCGAGGAAACGATCCTGCTGGTGCGTGGCCACTACTTCTACGACGGCGCCGACTCCCCGCTGACCGGCCTGCGCCGCACCGGCCGCCTGGTCGACGTCTCCTGCTACGACCCCGTGGAGGAACTCTGCCTGGCCGCCGACGCCCTGGTCACCGACTACTCGTCGATCATGTTCGACTACGCCAACCTCGACCGGCCGATCGTGATCCACGCCGACGACTGGGAGACCTACCGCACCACCCGCGGCGTCTACTTCGACCTGATGGCCGAGGCACCCGGCCCGGTCGCCCGCACCCAGGAGGAGCTCGCGGAGATCCTCACCACGGACGCCTGGCACGACGAGCGCGCCGCCGAGGCACGGGCCGGCTTCCGTCGCCGGTTCTGCGAGTACGACGACGGCCGCGCCGCCGAACGCGTCGTCCGCCGGGTCTTCCTGGGGGAGGACGACGCCTCCCTGCCGCCGGTGCTGCCGCTGGAGGAACGCACCCCGGCCCCGACCCCCGAGGAGGCCGTATGACCACCACCTCCAGCGCCCCGGACGTCACCGTCACGGTCATCGTCCACAACGACGCCGAGCGGCTCCCGCGCGCCGTGGCCTCCGTCCGCCGCCAGACGCACACGAACATCGAGATCGTCATCAGCGACGACCACTCCACGGACGCCACGCCTCAGGTCGCCCGGCGGCTGGCCGCCGAGGACCCCCGGATCGTGTACCTCCGGCTGGCCGAGAACAGCGGCGGCTGCAGCACACCCCGCAACCGCGCTCTGGAGATCGCCGCGGCGCCGTACCTGATGTTCCTGGACAGCGACGACGAACTCCCCGAGCGCGCAGTGGGGTCGCTGCTCGCCGCACACCGGGAACGCGACCTCGACTTCGCGATGGGCGCGGTGGAACGCGTCCGCGCCGACAACGGCCACCGCTCGATCTGGATGCCCCACCTGGTCGCCGAACGCCGCACGCTGGACGGCATCGAGGCGGACCCGCGGCTGTTCTTCGAGCACCTGGCGACCAGCAAGATGTACGCCCGCGCCTTCCTCGACCGGCACGGCCTGCGCTTCCCCGAGGGCATCCACTACGAGGACCAGCTCTTCTCGGCGCAGGCGTACTGCCTGGCGAAGAGGTTCACCATCGTCCCGGAGCCGGTCTACCGCTGGTACGTGGCCCCGTACGCCACCGCCCACGCCGCCTCCATCTCCAACCAGCGGGACCGGCTCAGCAACGTCCGCGACCGCGTCCATGTGCAGCGGCTCATCGACGCGTTCCTGGCCGACGGCGGGCACGAGGCGCTGCGCGAGGACAAGGACTTCAAGTTCCTCAAGCACGACTTCCGGATGTACGCCGGGGATCTGCCCCACCGCGACGAGGAGTGGCTGGCGGCCTTCGCCGACCTCGTCACCCCCTATCTCGACACGCTGGCCCCGGCGGCCTTCGCCCGGCTGCCCCGCGCCGAGCGGATCGTCCTCCAGCTGGTCCGCGACCGGCGCCTGTCCGACGTCCGGATCGCCGCCCGCGGCCTCGGACACGAGGTGGCGCCGCGTCAGTTGACGGCCGACCCGGGGAGCGGCCGGACGTACTGGGGCGACCGGGTCCCCTCCTCCGACCGGGCCCGCCGCGAACTGGACGTGACCGACCTGGAACTGGACACCCGCCCCTTCTTCACCACCCAGTTCCGTCACGAGATCACCGACGTCGCACCCGGCCCCGGCGCCTCGGTGGACCTCACCGTCCGCACCTACGACCCCGCACTGCGCCTCCCGGTCGGCCCTCAGCGCGCCGAACTGCTGCTCACCCCCGGCCGGCGCCGCATGGCCGCGCCCTTCCGGCTCGCGCCGGTGAGCCCCGGCGTGTTCGAGGGCCGCGTCCGGCTGGACCTGACGGCGGCCCGGCTGCCGCTCCACGGCTTCGACGGCATCCGCCACCCGGTCCTCCGCCTGCGCCGGCAGGGCCGGTCCCACACCGGCCTGCTGCTGGCCCCGTTGTCCTTCCCGGCGCTCACCGCCCACGTGCCCTACCGCGCAGGTACCACCCCGCACCGCATCACCGTGGCACCGGAGGGCCACGCCCCCGGCCGCCTGCAGATCCGCTGGCAGCCGGCAGGCCTGACGAAGCACCTCCTCCATCCGGCAGCCCGACGTCTGGCCCGCACTCCCGTACGCCGGGCGGCAACCCTGCTCCGCTGACCGGCACCCACCGGCGCGGGCAGCCCTCCGAGCGACCGCGGCCGGCGACCGCCCGCAGCACCGGGAAAGCCGGGGCGCCCCGGACCCGACGGGTTCCGGGGCGCCCCGCACTACCGCGAGGTCACGTGTGCGACCGCAGCAACGTCCGCATGGTCCGCATCGCCACCGACAGGTTGGCGAGATCGAACGCCTCGGACCCCTGGATCTCCTCCAGCGTCGTCCGCGCCCGTCCGAGAATCGCCGCGTTCTTCTGCTCCCACACCTTGTACCGCTGCTCCGGCGTCGCCGCCCCGTTGCCCGCCGCCAGCACATCCGCGGTGAGCGCCGCGTGCGCGGCGTACAGGTCCTCGCGGATCGCCGCGCGGGCCATGGACTGCCAGCGGTCGGTCCGCGGCAGGTCGCTGATGCGGTCCATCAGGTGGGTGATGGTCAGCCGGTGGGCGAGGTCGTAGTAGACCTCGGCCACCTCCAGCGGCTCCTTGCCGGTCCGGTCGGCCACCGAGACGATGTCCAGCGTCGGGAAGGCGGAGGAGAACCCGGCCACCCGCGTGGCGAGTTCGTCCGTCACCCCGGCGGCGCGCAGCTCGTCGTAGATCCTCTGGTACCACTCCGCGTCCGCGCCGCGCAGCAGCTTGGGCAGCTGCGACCAGACCTGCTCCACCCGCTCGGCGAAGAAGTCGACGGTCTCGGCGAGCTCCAGCGGCTGCGGACGGTTGTTGAGCAGCCAGCGCGTACCGCGCTCGACGAGGCGCCGCGAGTGCAGCCGGATGCGGGTCTGGACGGCGGCGTCGACCTTGTTGTCCAGGGCCTCCACCCCGTCCCACACCGGGGCGGAGCGGAAGATGGCACGGGCTGCGGTCTGCGCCCGCACGATCTCCTCCAGCGAGGCGCCGGTCTCCTCGCGCATCCGGTGCAGATAGGTCGTGCCGCCCGTGTTGACCGTGTCGTTGACCAGCACCGTGGTGGTGATCTCGCGGCGCAGCGGGTGCCCGTCGACCCGATCGAGGAACTGCTCGCGCAGCGCGGTCGGGAAGTAGGCGTACAGCAGGTTCTTCAGGTACGGGTCGTCGGGCAGCGAGGTGTGCAGCAGCTCCTCGGCGACCGTGATCTTCGTGTACGCCAGCAGCACCGCCGTCTCCGGGCCGGTCAGTCCGTGTCCGGCGGAGAGCCGCTCCCGGATCTGGCGGTCGGTGGGCAGGAACTCCAGGGACCGGTTCAGATGGCCCTCGCGCACCAGGTGCTTCATGAAGCGCTGCTGGGCGTGGAGCATGTCCTTGGACTGGGCGAGGGCGTTGGCGATCGCTGTGTTCTGTGCGTAGTTGTTGCGCAGGACCAGGCGGCCGACCTCGTCGGTCATCTCGGCAAGCAGCTTGTTGCGCTGCTTGACCGTCATGTCGCCGTCCGCGACCAGACCGTTGAGCAGGATCTTGATGTTCACCTCGTGGTCGGAGGTGTCCACGCCCGCGCTGTTGTCGATGGCGTCGGTGTTGATCCTGCCGCCCTGCCGCGCGAACTCGATCCGGCCCAGCTGGGTCAGGCCCAGGTTGCCGCCCTCACCGACGACCTTGACCCGCAGGTCGGCCCCGTCGACCCGGATGGCGTCGTTGGCCTTGTCGCCGACATCGCCGTTGGACTCGGTGGAGGCCTTGACGTAGGTGCCGATGCCGCCGTTCCACAGCAGGTCCACCGGTGCCTGGAGGATCGCCCGCATCAGGTCGGCGGGGGTCATCTTGGTGACCTTCTCCTCGATACCGAGGGCCTCGCGGACATGGGCGTTGACCGGGATCGCCTTGGCCGAGCGGGGGAAGATCCCGCCGCCGGCCGACAGCAGTTCGGTGTTGTAGTCCTCCCAGGAGGAGCGGGGCAGCTCGAACAGGCGGCGGCGCTCGGCGTAGGAGACCGCGGCGTCCGGGTCGGGGTCGAGGAAGATGTGCCGGTGGTCGAAGGCGGCGACCAGCCGGATGTGCTCGCTGAGCAGCATGCCGTTGCCGAACACGTCACCGGACATGTCGCCGATGCCGACGACCGTGAAGTCCTGGGTCTGGGTGTCCGTGCCCAGCTCCTGGAAGTGCCGCTTGACGGATTCCCAGGCACCGCGGGCGGTGATGCCCATGCCCTTGTGGTCGTAGCCGGCCGAGCCGCCTGAGGCGAAGGCGTCGCCGAGCCAGAAGTTGTAGCTCTCGGCGACCTCGTTGGCGATGTCGGAGAAGGTCGCGGTGCCCTTGTCGGCGGCGACGACCAGATAGGTGTCGTCCTCGTCGTGCCGGACCACGTCGGCCGGGGGCACGACCTGCCCGGCCACCATGTTGTCGGTGATGTCCAGCAGCGCCGAGATGAACGTCCGGTAGCTGGCGATGCCCTCGGCCATCCACGCGTCGCGGTCGACGGTCGGGTCGGGCAGCTGCTTGGCGACGAAGCCGCCCTTGGCCCCGACCGGCACGATGACGGTGTTCTTCACCATCTGCGCCTTGACCAGGCCGAGGATCTCGGTGCGGAAGTCCTCGCGCCGGTCGGACCACCGCAGACCGCCGCGCGCGACCTTGCCGAAGCGCAGGTGCACGCCCTCCACCCGCGGCGAGTACACCCAGATCTCGTACGCCGGCCGCGGCGCGGGCAGGTCCGGGATGGCCTGCGGGTCGAACTTCATGGAGACGTACTCGTGCGGCCTGCCGCCCACGGCCTCCTGGAAGAAGTTGGTGCGCAGCGTCGCCTTGATGACGGTGAGGAAGGAGCGCAGGATCCGGTCCTCGTCGAGCGACGCCACCTGGTCCAGGGCCGCGTCGACCTCTTCGAAGAGCGCGTCGACGATCTCGTGCCCGGCGCGCTGCCGGTCCGGCGACATCCGTGCCTCGAACAGGGAGATCAGCAGCCGGGTGGTGTGGACGTTGTTGCGGAGGGTGTCCTCCATGTAGTCCTGGCTGAACGTGGAACCGGCCTGCCGCAGGTACTTGGCGTACGCCCGCAGCACCATCGCCTGCCGCCAGCTCAGGCCGGCGCTGAGCACGAGGGAGTTGAAGCCGTCGTTCTCCGCCTGGCCGGTCCAGACGGCGGCGAAGGCGTCCTGGAACCGCTCGCGGGCGTCGTCCCCGAAGTAGTCGCCGTTGCCGATGACCGACTTGGGCAGGCGCAGACCGAAGTCGTAGATCCAGGCGGTGGTGCGGTCCGCGCACCGGAGCTCGTACGGCCGCTCGTCGGTGACCTCGACGCCGAGCCGGCTGAGCACCGGCAGCACGGCGGACAGGGAGACCGAACCGCCCTTCTGGTAGATCTTGAAGCGCCGCTCCTCGGGTGCGGCGCCGACCGGCTCGTACAGGCTCAGCTCGAAGGTCTTGTCCTCGTCGAGCCGCTCCAGGTGACCGAGATCGGCGACCGCCGAGCGCGGCGGGTGGTCGGCCTTGTAGCCCTCGGGGAAGGCGCTGCCGTAGCGGCGCAGCAGCTCGGCGGAGTGCTCCTCGCCGAACTCGGCGTGCAGTGCCTCGGCGAACCCGTCGGACCAGGAGCGGGCGGCCTCGACCAGCCGGGCCTCGATGCGCTCCTTGTCGAGGTCGGACAGGTGCGGCAGCTCGGTGCCCGGCGGGACGCGGACCACGAAGTGCAGCCGGGAGAGGATCGACTCGGTGTTCCAGGCGGTGAAGTCGACGCTGATGCCGCCGAGCTCCTCCTTGAGGATGTCGATGATCCGCAGCCGGACGCCGGTGGTGTAGCGGTCCCGGGGGAGGTAGACGAGGGCGGAGTAGTAGCGCCCGTACTCGTCCTGGCGCAGGTAGAGCCGCAGCCGGCGGCGCTCCTGGAGGTACAGCACCGAGGTGACGATGGACTGCAGCTCGTCGACCGGCGTCTGGAACAGCTCGTCGCGCGGGTAGGTCTCCAGGATCTGCAGCAGGTCCCGGCCGTCGTGGCTGTTGGGCGAGAAGCCGGCGCGGTGCAGCACCTCCGAGACCTTGCGCCGGATGACGGGGACCCGGCGGACGGACTCGGTGTAGGCGGCCGAGGAGAACAGGCCCAGGAAGCGCCGCTCCCCGACGACGTTGCCGTTCTTGTCGAACCTCTTGACGCCGATGTAGTCCAGGTACGAGGGGCGGTGCACGGTCGCCCGGCTGTTGGCCTTGGTCAGCACCAGCAGCCGGTGCTCGCGGGCCTTGGCGCGGGCGTCGGCGGGCAGCCGCTCGAAGGACGGGCTGACGGGGTGGCTGTCCTCGCCGGCGTGGTGCGGGTCGGAGCGGAGGATCCCGAGGCCGGTGCCGGCGACGGGGGCGAGGGAGTCGTCGCCGCGCAGCTGGTACTCGCGGTAGCCGAGGAAGGTGAAGTGGTCGTCGGCGAGCCAGCGCAGCAGCTCGCGGGCCTCGTCCACCTCCTGCGCGTTCAGGTCGCCGGGGGCGGGCTCCTCGGGCAGACCCTCGGCCAGGCGGACGGCGGCGTCCCGCATCTTGCCCCAGTCCTCGACCGCCTCGCGGACGTCGGACAGGACACGCAGCAGATCGGCGGTGATCTGCTTGAGGTCGGCACGGTCGGTCTCCCGGTCGATCTCCACATGGATCCAGGACTCGACGTGCGCGTCGTGCGGGAGGCGCTCGGTGGGCGAGGTGGTGAGCACCTCGATCAGCTTGCCGGTGACATCGCGCCGCACCACGAACTGCGGGTGGATCACCACGTGGATGCCGCGCCCCTGCCGGGTGAGCTCGTTGGTGACGGAGTCGACGAGGAACGGCATGTCGTCCGTGACCACCTCCACGACGGAGTGGCTGCAGGTCCAGCCGTTCTCCTCCACCGTCGGGGTGTGCACCCGCACGTTGGCCGTGCCCTGGGGTCGGTTCTCGGCCAGTCGGTAGTGCGAGACGGCGGCTCCGAAGACGTCGACCGGGTCGCGGTCGGCGAGGTCCTCCGGGGCGGTGTGCCGGTAGTAGCGCTGGAGGAACGCGAGCACGGATGCGCGGTCCGGGGTGTCCGGGGCCGCCTCGCCCGTCGTCCCGGTCGAGAGGTGCCCCCCGACCGGGCTGTTCTCAGCTACCCGGGCAGCCCTCCCGAGCAGCTCGGCCTTGGCTTCGTCCAGCTTGGTCTGCATTGTCCTCTGGCTCCTGTCGCGCGCCGTTGCGTGACGTAGAAGGAAGTACGGTCTCCGGTCCTGCGGCGTGGTGCCCAGACGCGGGGTGTCCGGTCTGCTTCGACGCTATGCCGCAAGATGAGATGAGCGGGGGTATATGAGCCAGATTTGAGGCTCTCGCCGGGTGTGACGCCGCTCTCGTCGGCGGCGCCGGCCGGGGAGTGCTCGGTGGCCCGGGGACCTTCGGCGCCCCGTCCCGCCCTCGAGGACCAGCGACTGCCGCCCGGTCACGGATGTCCTCCGTGCTCACCGGGCGCAGAGCGGGGGCACCGGTGCCCCCGCGAGCTATCGCGCTGATCACGCCATAAGGCTATCGCTCAATGCGGGGGGCCCGTCATGAGCCGTATGTGTACAAAACCGGGGCGGGAAGTTTGACGTTCTGCACAGGGGCAACGGAGCGGGAGTCGGCGTATCCGCCGCTCATGCCCCGCTGACTCCTCGCGCCCCACTGCCCGCCGGTGTCCCGCTGTCCTCATCTCTCATCCCCCGTTTCCCCGCTCACGCCGCAGCCATCACGCGCCCCCGCACGCACCGCTCACGCCGCCAGCCGCTCGGCCTCCTCGACCGCCTCCGCAAGCGTGTCCACCACGGGCACTCCCGCCTCCTCGAGACTGGCCCGGCTGTGCGAGCCGCCGGTGTAGAGCACGGCCTGCGCCCCTGCGTGCCGGGCGGCCACCGCGTCGTCGGCAGCGTCCCCGATCACCACGGTCCGGGCGGGCTGCACTCTGTCCAGGGCCGCGAGGTGGCGGACCATGTGCTCGGCCTTGCTGCCGCCCGAGGGCCCGGTGCGCCCGTCGACGCGCAGGAAATGCGCCTCGATCCCGAAGCCCTGGACCAGGGGGACGAGCTCCTCGTGCCCGTACATGCTGAGGAGGGACTGGCTGCGGCCCGCCGACCGCCACCCCGCGAGCAGCTCCGCCGCCCCCTCGGCGAGGCCGCACCGCACCTGGTGCTCGGTGTAGTGCCGGTGGAAGGTGCGGTCCATGAGCTCCCACTCGGCGTCGCTGGGCAGCCGCCCCAGCAGCCGCTCGTAGAACCTGGGCACCGGCACGCAGTACAGCGCCCGGTACTGCTCCAGAGTGATCGGCTTCAGGCCCAGCTCGGCGAATGCGGCGTTCGTCGCCCCGATGATCGCGTCATTGTCGTGGAACAGCGTGCCGTTCCAGTCCCAGACGATGTGCGCCCCTGTGTGCATCCCCATGTCCATCAAAGCTACCGGCCGCCACTGACAATCACGGCGGGTGTCCGCTCAGTCGCCGGACCCCACCAGGTTCGGGATCTCCTGCGTGGCGTACCAGAGCAGCTCGTGGTCCTCGGCGCCGTCCACGGTGAGGCGGGCGTCGCCGTCCCCGCCCTCCGCTGCTGCGAGCGCCTCCGCGGCGGCGGCGACGTCCGGCTCCGCGTCGGTCGCGTCGACGTGCACCGAGGCCGCCTCGGCCAGCGGCACCGCCCCGGTGATCCGCACCTCGCCGACCCCGGCCGGGTCCGGTCCCCGGCCGGGGTCGGCGCCCGCGGCGCCGTCGGGGACGTCGGGGACGTCGGCTGCGACCACGACCCGGCGGCGGGGCGCTCCGGCGTCCGCCGCCAGCAGCCGCAGCGAGGCGAGCGCGGCCCGGCCCAGCGCGGCGTACTCCAGCTCCTCCATGTCGTCCGAGAGGCACCACTCGCGCAGCGCGGGCGTGACGGCGTAGGCGAGGACCGGGCCGGCCCCCAGTTCTCCCGTCCGGTACGCCTCGGCGAGCCCGGGGAGGGTCAGGGGGACGTAGACGCGCATGCTGGCCGCTTTCGTGATCGTGCTGGGGCTCGGAACGAGACCTCAGGATACGTGCGGGACACCTGCGGGTGTCCCCTTTCGAGTTCCCCCCGGTGACGCCGAAACCGTCCACCGGCGTCCGCGGATTCACCCGGCCCACCCGCCCGCACCGGCTTCCCCAGCGGTTCCGGTCGCCCGGATAGGTGAACCTCCCGAGGTCCCCGCCGGGCGCCGCCCCGCGGTTGCCGGTGAGCTCTCCGCCCCCGTACAAGATCCACAACCGCAAGTTACCGCCCGGTACCTCCCGGGCCTCGGAACGGGGACCCCATGCACAAGGTGATGACCAGGACACAGCAGCACCGTCCGACCGCCCTCCCGCAGCACCCGCCCACCCCCGCGAACACGCCTCGTGGTCCGGCGCCGGCCGAATCCGGCACCACTGCCCTCCCGCACGGCAGGACCGGGGCCTCGGGCCCCACCGCCGCCGGTACGCCCACCGAGCGGGCCACCGCCGGGCCCGCGTCCTTCGCGGGCGCCGTGACCTGGAGAATCTCCTCCA
>NZ_JBAGKH010000042.1:0-41626 GCF_036689765.1 Streptomyces poriticola | reverse complement strand
CCGCCCCCCCCCCCCCCCCGCCCGGGGGGGGGGCCCGGGGGGGGGGGGGGGGGCCCCCCGCCGCGATTTCCCGCATCTCGCGCGCGTGGGGTCACTTCGTGCGGACGGCGTCGACGAGTTTGCCCAGATCCCCACGCCTCGCGCACGCGAAGTCACTCGCCTCGTCCTGGAGCGGGTCGAGGACGTTGCGCCCCACGCCTCGCGCGCGGGGTCATTTCAGGCGCCGCTGCGCCTCCGCCCAGCTCACCGGGAGGTCGTCGCTGGACGACGCCCAGGTGGTGAACCTGGCGTCCAGCATCTGCGGCGCCAGCCCCCGGGACGTGGGCGCGTGGGGGCCCGAGCGGGCGAAGTCCCCGAGCGCCTCGGGCGACTCCCAAGCGGACAGCGTCCAGAACGTCCGTTTGAACGGCTCCGCCTTCAGCGTGGCCCCGTACGCACCGGGAGCGTGGCCGACCTGCCGCCACACGCCGGGAGTGCGGAGCAGGAACTTCAGCGCTCCCCAGAGGGTGCGGGTCTCGAAGCGGGAGGCGAAGACGTGCACCTCGGTGGCGGGTGGGGCCTGGTGGGGCACGGTCCAGGGCAGGGTGGGCATGTCGGGCTCCTTTCAGCGGGGCGGGTGCCCGCCGGTTTACGCAGGTACGTCGGCGACGCGGGTACGCCGCTGCGGGTCGGATCCGGGTCAGCGGGCTCCGGTTCCGGCGCTCCCCGCGGACTGCGCGTCGGGCGTGCCGGTCGTGGACCTGGCAGTCGTTGACCCGGTGGTCGTGGACTCGATGGTCGTGGACTCGGTGGCCTTGGACCTGGTGGCCGTGAACCTGGTGGCGGCGGGCGGGGATGTGGGCTCGGTCACCCCCAGTCTCTGCGGCCCGCGGGCACTGGCCGGGATCAGCAGCGCCGCGATTCCCGCCAGGGCGACCATGGCCGCGCCCACTGCGACGGCCGGACGCAGCCCGTCGACGAACGCCTGCCCGGACTCGTACCCGCCCTGCGCCGCGAAGATCGACGCCATGACGGCGATGCCGAGCGCGCCGCCGACCTCGCGCAGCGCGTTGTTGGCGCCGGAGGCGATGCCCTGCTCCCGGGGTATGACGCTGGACATCACCAGGGCCGAGGCCGGAGCGAAGAACAGGGCCATGCCGATGCCGCTGATGATCAGCCCCGGCAGCTGGCTGCCGTAGGAGGCGTCGGCCGTGACCACGGAGGCGAGATAGCCCAGGCCCGCCGCCTGGAGGAACAGGCCGGTGGCGACCACCGGCCGGCCGCCGATCCGGTCGGAGAGGATGCCGGCGACCGGCGCGATGAGCATGGGCATGCCGGTCCACGGGAGCATGCGCAGCCCCGCCTCGGTCGGCGAGTAGCCGAGCACGCCCTGCATGTACTGGCTGAGCAGGAAGATCGACCCGAACATGCCGAGGAACATCAGCAGGCTCGCCGCGTTGATGCCGGAGAAGGCCCGGGAGCGGAACAGCCGCATCGGGAGCATGGGGTTGGCGGCACGGGTGCTGTAGAGGACGAAGCCGACGAGCAGCGCTCCCCCGGCGAACAGGGCTGTCAGTACCGGGGTCCCGGTCCAGCCGTCGACCGGCCCGCGGACCAGTCCGTAGACGACGCCGAAGAGTCCACCGCTGGCGAGCAGCGTGCCGGGGAGGTCCAGCGGGGCGCCGGTGCCGTACGACTCGGCGAGGCGGAGCCGGGCCAGCGGCAGCAGGGCGAGGCCGAGCGGTACGTTCAGCCAGAAGATCCACTGCCAGGAGATGTACTCGGTGAGGCTGCCGCCGACCAGCGGCCCGGAGGCCACGGCGAGCCCGTTGACGGCGCCCCAGATCCCGAACGCCATCCCGCGCCGTTCGGCGGGCACGGCGGCCGTCAGCAGGGTCAGCGTCAGCGGCATCATGATCGCCGCGCCGACCCCCTGGACCGCGCGGGCGGCGATCAGTGCGTCGATGCCGGGTGCCATGGCCGCGGCGGCGGAGGCGACGGTGAAGATCGTGATGCCGGCCAGGAAGAGCCGTCGGCGGCCGAAGCGGTCGCCCAGGGCCGCGCCGAACATCAGCAGGACCGCGAAGGTGAGGGTGTAGGCGCTCACGGTCCACTCGAGGTCGTGCAGCGCTCCGCCGAGATCCTCACGGATGGAGGGCAGCGCGGTCACGACGACGAGGTTGTCCAGGGCCGCCATGAAACCGGCGACGCTGGTGATGGCGAGGGCCCATAGAGCTCCCCCGCGATGAGCGGGCTGTGCTGACATCTCTCCCCCAGTGAGTGATCGTCGATCTTGATTAGTGATTGATGACTAACTTCATGGGCGACGGAAACCGGATCGCAGGAAGCCGTCCCCCCGTCCGGAGCACACGACACGGGACCAGCAGCGGGACCGGGACCGGCACCGGCATGCCAGCGGCACGCACGGCGCGCCGGCCTCTCCGGCTAGGCGCCTTCGGCGTCCTGCGGGGCGCCGACGGACCGGGCATCGTCCTGCATGATCCGGGCCGAGACGTTGAGCCCCTCCCAGACCCGGTGCCCCCGCGGGAACCCCATACCGGCCAGGGCGTTGATGAGCATGCCGTACGCCATGAAACTCGTCGTCTCCTCGACGTCACCGCCGAGAGGGATGTGCACGGTGTCCCAGAGCTCCATCCAGCCCCGGCGCACCATCTCGCCGAACTCGTGGTCGCCCGCCGACTCGGCCGCCGCGACCGTGACATAGATGTGCAGCTGCAACTGCAGACGCTCAGGGTGTTCGGTGATGAGGCGGGCGTAGGACTCCGCCATCGCCTTCAGCGCCTCTTCCCCGCTCAGCCCCTCCGACGCCTCCTCGAAGTGCCGGCGCATGTCCTGCAGACAGCGCTCCGCCACCGCGAGGAACAGCGCCTTCTTTCCCGGGAAGAGCCGGAAGAGGTACGGCTGGGAGACCCCGACCCGCTTGGCGATCGCCTCCGTGGACGTGCCGTAGTAGCCGCCCCGGGCGAACTCGCTCATCGCCGCGCGGATGACGCTCTCACGCCTCTCCTCTGCGCTCATCCTGACCACGGCAACGAAGTTAGTACTCAATCACTAACTTAGCAAGGGCGGGCAGGAGGTAGCGCAGAGAAGGCGCTGACGTCGCACTCCGTCGCACTCCAGTGTGCGTAAGGGGCGCCCTCCAGTGGAGGACGCCCCTTACCGACGTTCAGGTACCGGCTCTTCAGCCGAGCCGCACGACCGCCCGGGACATCCCGAGGACCTTCTGCCCGGCGCTGGTCGCGGTCAGGTCGACGCGGACCAGGTCGTCGTCGAGCTTGGCCGCGACCTTTCCGCTGACCTCGATCACGGCTCCCTGATCGTCGTCCGGCACTACGACGGGCCTGGTGAAGCGGACGCCGTACTCGACGACCGAGGCGGGGTCGCCGGTCCAGTCGGTCACCACGCGGATCGCCTCGGCCATGGTGAACATGCCGTGCGCGATGACGTCCGGGAGGCCGACCTGCTTGGCGAACCTCTCGTTCCAGTGGATCGGATTGAAGTCGCCGGATGCACCCGCGTACCGGACGAGGGTGGCGCGGGTCACCGGAAAGGCCTGGGCGGGCAGTTCGGTGCCGACCTCGACATCGGAATAGGAGATCTTCGCCGTCATCGGAATGCTCACGCCTCCTCGGCCGCGCGGGCCACCAGCTTGGTCCAGGCGGTCACGACATGCTCGCCGGCCTCGTCGTGGACCTCGCCGCGGATGTCCAGGACGTCGTTTCCGGCCAGCGACTTGATCGACTCGATCGTCGAGGTGACCGTGAGGCGGTCACCGGCGCGCACCGGGCGGACGTAGGCGAACTTCTGGTCGCCGTGCACCACCCGGCTGTAGTCCAGGCCGAGCTGAGGGTCCTCGATCACCTGACCGGCAGCCTGGAAGGTGATCGCGAAGACGAAGGTCGGCGGAGCGATCACATCCGGGTGTCCGAGCGCCTTGGCGGCTTCCGGGTCCGTGTAGGCAGGGTTGGCGTCCCCCACCGCCTCCGCGAATTCACGGATCTTCTCGCGGCCCACTTCGTAGGGCGCGGTGGGCGGGTACGCCTGCCCCACGAAGGACTGGTCGAGCGCCATGGGCTCGCTACCTCCTGCTGATCTCTGCTGCTGCCTGCTGCCTGCTGCCTGCTGCCTGCTGCCTGCTGCCTGCTGCCTGCTGCCTGCTGCCTGCTGCCTGCTGCTGACGAAACGACGTGAGGCCGCCCCCATTATTCGGGGACGGCCTCACGAACGAGCCTGATTTATCGCGTTTCGCGGTGCGCAGTGTGCGCGTTGCAACGCGGGCAGTGCTTCTTCATCTCAAGACGGTCCGGGTTGTTACGCCGGTTCTTCTTGGTGATGTAGTTCCGCTCCTTGCACTCCACGCAGGCCAGCGTGATCTTCGGGCGGACGTCGGTGGCAGCCACGTGAGTGCTCCTTGACGAACGGATTGACTGATATAACGCAAGAAGAGTAGCCGATCGAAGGACCGACCCCGCAATCGGCTACTGACAGTAGCGGTGACCGGACTTGAACCGGTGACACAGCGATTATGAGCCGCTTGCTCTACCGACTGAGCTACACCGCTGCGGTGTGAGCAGATCCCGCCTCGCGACGGGAGCCTCTCTCACCAGAGCCCCAAAACGGAATCGAACCGTTGACCTTCTCCTTACCATGGAGACGCTCTGCCGACTGAGCTATTGGGGCGAGCGATGAAGACATTACACGCTCGGCCGCCGTTCACCCAAATCCGTTTGACCGGCTCCTCCCTGGCCCCGGCACCGCGGGCCGACAGCCTGGTCGCCGGGCCGCCCCAGGCGCCTCGGCCGTACTACCAGCCTTCCTCCGCACCGCCCTACGTCCCGAGGTGTGGACCAGGGCCGGGGGCATGGGACCGCGCACCACACCGGTACGACTATTGCGCTCCTGCGCGCTCCCGGCTGGTCACCGCCCTAGGCTCGACTCACTCTGCGTGATCTTGCGTCCTCCTTCTCCCCCACGGCGCAGCCCCGAGCCCAGAGGAGCGCGATGCCCGACAGCCAGCCGCAGCCACCCCACTCGTCCTCCCCGTCGGGTCCGGCCGACCGGAGCTCGCTGCTGCTGTCCGGGGCCCGGCTCACCGACGGCCGGACCGTGGACGTACGGCTGCAGGGCGGGCGCATCGAGGCGGTCGGCACCGCGGGCAGCCTCACCGTCGCCGGCGTGCCCGGCACCGGCGTCCGCGTCGACCTCAGGGGCTATCTGCTGCTGCCCGCCCCGGCCGAGCCCCACGCACACGCCGACACGGCACTGACCGCCGACGGCGACGGCCACGGCGACGGACCGGTCTCGCACGACCCGTGGGACGTCCAGCGCCGGGCCACGGAGGCGGCGCTGCTGCACCTCGGACACGGTGCGACCGCGCTGCGCGCGCATGTGCGGGTGGGGGACGTGCCGGGCCTGGGCGCGCTCACCGCCGTGCTGCAGGCGCGGCGGGCGCTGCGCGGGCTGGCCGAGCTGACCCCGGTGGCGATGCCGAGGGTGCTGACGGGGGTGGCCGGGGCCGACGGGCTGGCGATACTGCGGGACGCCGTCAAGATGGGCGCGGGCGTGGTGGGCGGGTGTCCGGATCTGGACCCCGATCCGACCGGGTACGTGGAGGCGGTCCTGGAGCTCGCGTCCGAGCACGGCTGCCCCGTGGACCTGCACACGGACGCCGCGGAGCCGGCACGGCTGGCCCGGCTGGCGGCAATGGCGGGCGGGCTGCGCCCGGGAGTGACACTGGGGCCCTGCGGCGGGCTGGGCCGGCTGCCCGCCGAGGTGGCCTCCCGGGCGGCGGACCAGCTGGCGGCGTCCGGCGTGGCAGTGGTGTGCCTGCCGCAGGGCGGCTGCGGGACCGTCGCGGGCCGCGCCGACACCGCGCCGGTACGACTGCTGCGAGCCGCCGGGGTGCGGGTCGCGGCGGGAAGCGGCGCACTGCGGGACGTGTCCAACCCGGTGGGGCGCGGTGATCCGTTGGAGGCGGCCTATCTGCTGGCCTCGCGCCATGCACTGCGTCCGGACGAGGCCTACGACGCCGTGAGCACCTCGGCGCGGGCGACGCTCGGCCTGCCGGAGGTACGCGTGGAGGCGGGATTCCCGGCCGAGCTGCTTGCGGTCCGCGGGGACCGGCTGGCCGGGGCGCTGTCCCTCGCGTACAGCCGGATCGTGGTGCACCGGGGGCGCGTGGTGGCCCGGACGAGCGCGGTGCGGGAGTACGGGGACGCGGAGGCAGCAGACAGCGCGGAACCGGGGCTGCCGCGACAGGGACGGGGCGAGGTGCCCTGAGGGCGACCGCAGTACCGGGGCCGGGCAGGCGGACAGGCGGCGCGGAGCGGAACAGCGGCCGCCGCGACGGACGGCGATGCCCCGAGGCCGGTAGCAGAACCGAAGACCGGGTGGACGGCCAGGCGTACGAACTGGCTGCACGATACGGACCGGCGGGCTCTGGTGGCCGTTTCCTGCCCGGACACGCCGAACTCGTGCGGCGCACACCGCCGTCCGGGCGTACGGTCGAAGGCATGCGCATTGTCATCGCTGGTGGTCATGGTCAGATCGCGCTGCGGCTGGAGCGGCTGCTCGCCGCGCGCGGAGACGAGGTCGCGGGCATCATCCGCAAGCCCGAGCAGGCGGACGACCTGCGGGCAGCCGGTGCCGAACCGGTCGTCCTGGACCTGGAGTCGGCCTCGGTCGAGGAGGTCGCCGAACGGCTGCGGGGCGCGGACGCGGCGGTCTTCGCGGCGGGCGCGGGTCCCGGTAGCGGGACGGCCCGCAAGGACACCGTCGACAAGGCGGCGGCGGTCCTCTTCGCGGACGCCGCGGTTCGGGCGGGTGTAGGGCGCTTCGTGATCGTGTCGTCCATGGGGGCGGATCCCCGGCGCGAGGGGGACGAGGTCTTCGACGTCTACCTGCGCGCCAAGGGTGAGGCCGATGCGCATGTGCGGACGCTGGACGCGCTGGACTGGACGGTCCTGCGGCCCGGTCAGCTGACCAACGACGCGGGCACCGGCCTGGTCCGTCTGGAGGCGCACACGGGCCGCGGTCCGATCCCCCGCGACGACGTGGCCGCGGTCCTGGCCGAGCTGGTCGACACCCCCGCGACGGCGGGCCTGACGCTGGAACTGATCGGCGGCTCGGCACCGGTGTCGGTGGCGGTGAAGTCGATCGCCGGAAACTGAGCAGATCCTCGCCCGAGCCGAGCCGGTCGGTCGTCGTGTTGCCGGTGTGTCGCCGTGTCCTCGTGTCCCCGTGCCCCCGTGTCGTCGGCCGAGTTGAGGCCCAGGCGAGACACGGCGCCCCGGACCGGACCGGAACGCCCTGAGGGCGGGGGGGTCCGCGCCCCCGTCACGCAGTCCGGGAACGAGAGGACGAAGGCAAGACGGACCGTGTCGGCGGACCGGCTTCACGGCCGCACGATGAAGAGCCCGTGACCTGCTGAATAGCAGATCACGGGCTCTTTGCTCCGTGTGGCGGCGCCAGGATTCGAACCTGGGAAGGCTGAGCCGGCAGATTTACAGTCTGCGCGACGATCACGCCGTGACCTGTGGCTATCTCCCCTTGGAGGCTCCACTGCCCCACACGTGCCCCGTAGGCCATCCGACGACCGGAGGAAGCGTGACCCATCCCCGCTACGCTGGTACGCACCACGTCAGAACGGAGAGTGCTCCGCGGATGGGACCGAAGACGACCAAGGTCTACGAGACGCTTCGCGCGCGACTCGCGGCAGGCGAGTACGCCCCTGGCGACAAGTTCCCCTCGGAACGCACGCTTGTGGAAGAACTCGGCATCGGCCGGACGGCCCTACGGCAGGTACTCGCCCGTCTCGTCTCAGAGGGACTGTTGGAGGTCCGCGGACGGAGTTCGTACCGGGTACCGGGCGCGGTGAGCGTTGAGCGGCCCGAAGGGGTGGAGCCCTGGCGCATCCATGGCGAGCGCGACGTGTACGACAACCGATGGGTCAAACTCCAGCTCTGGGATGTGGAACCGCCGGGAGTGAAGCGGTTCGAGCACCACGTCGTGAGGCTTCACCACGTAGCGGTCACTGCTGTCATTGATGATCAGGACCGCGTTCTGATGATGTGGCGTTACCGCTTCGTCCCGAAGCAATTCGGCTGGGAGCTCCCGGGCGGCATCGTCGACCAAGGGGAAGACCCGGCGGACACGGCGCTGCGGGAGACCGTCGAAGAGACGGGGTGGCGGCCCAAGTCGCTGGAACACGTCGTGAGCTATCAGCCCATGGTCGGCATGGTCGACTCACCGCACGAGATCTTCGTGGGGCACGGCGCTGAGAAGGTCGGTGAGCCGACCGACCTGGAAGAGGCCGGCCACATCGAGTGGGTACCTCTGGCGGACATCCCCGGGCTCATGGCCCGGGGTGAGCTGCTGGGCTCAGGCACCCTGGTCGCGCTGCTCCACATTCTGGCGGCTCGACGCACTCAGGGACTCACAACCGCGCAGTGAGCAGGTCGACGCGACGGCGCTGCCGCACTGAACTGGTCCGGCTCGCCAGCAGGCGAGCCTGTCGCAGGTGCGTACTGGCGTCGTCGTACTCGGCTCGCGTGAGGTGCGCTTGGGCCAGGTCGGTGTGGAGGCCGCTCCGCGCGCGCACAAAGGTCGGGTCCATCACTTCCAGCGCGCTGTAAAGGCTGGTGACCGCTGAATCCTCCCCAAGCAGGGCGAGCACGTTCCCGTGCCACCTGGCGAGATGGGCACCGTTCAGGAAGATGCTCAACATGTCCGGGTCCCGATCCTCGGGGCCCGGCGGGATGACAGCCATGGCCGCATCCAGTGCACGCCTTGCGTCGTCCGGCATCCCGGCATGAGCGCACATCTCAGCTTCCGCGGCGTAGAGCCACGCCCGAAGCCTCGCGGAACCAGATTGCCCGACGGTGCGCTGAGCATCGCGCACCAGGTCAACAGCGAGCGCCGGCCGCCCCGCCTCACAGAGCACGTAGGCCTGCTCACCCATCGCATGCGCTAGATACATAGGCTCTTCAGCGTCGCGCGCTGCTCGCTTGGCGAGTTCGTAGTGCCGCCACGCCCGCTCAACAGCTCCCGAGTCGATTGCCTGCCACGCCGCGAGAGTTGACGCACCGGCGAGTGCGAGCGCCACGGGTCGACGCGTAGCGGGCAGTACTGCGAAGTTGAGGGCATCTTCCAGGGCTGCAAGGTGTCCACTCATCTGGTCGACCAGAGCCGCTGCACCCCTCTGCCGGTCCATGGTGCGCAGTAGCTCGGTCTGGTCGTTGAACGTCTTCACCATGGACTCACTGACGCTGCTGGCCGAGTCGATCCGGCTCAGCAGGTCGTCGTAGCCGTCTGCGAAGGGTGCCGCCGGTGCTGGTGCGGCGTCCCGCAGCTCCCCGTCGGTGACTCCGAGGAGCTGCCGCAGGACACGCGCGTACCGGTCGGAGATGGTGCGTTTGCCGTTCTCCCACTCGGACACGTACACCCGCAAACTCGCGGTTGATGCAACGTCCGTGAGGTTCCGCAGGGCGAACTGCTCAATCTCCCGGATCAGCCGCTCCTGCGACCATCCGCGCGCCGTTCGCGCGCTTCGAAGTCCCGCACTCACGGGCCACCTCCTGGTGTTGGCTCCCCTCCCACCACCTTGCCAGCATGGCGCACATCGCCGCAGGTCAACAGGGGTTAACAGGACGGATGTTAAGCCCTGTTGGCTACCGGCGGCCCTACTTCCAGAGGTCTTCTGGAAGTGCACCGCGGCGGTTCGATTGCCGTTCGAATCCGCGAACCACCTTGACACTGGTGCGCACCAGATGCACTCTACTGGTGCGCACCAGATTTCGGGCTGGTCCCGGCATCACGGTGTGCAGTGCAACGCCCTGAGGGCTCCGTGAAACGGGCTTGAAGGAAGCGCCAGCTCTTTGAGAACTGCATAGGTGGGTCCCGTCTCCCCGAGTCGAAAAGACGGATCGCGCGGCAGGAGGCCACGCCCCTGGTCCCGCGGTGTTGATGCCGCGGTCGGCTGCCTCTCCTTCCCGTCCGCTTCGCGCATGGCGTGAGGGCGTACGGGAGGGGGCGCGGGGAGTCGAGAGGAGAGGTCATGCGCAGGATCACCAATCCCAAGCACTACAAGGCCGATCAGGTCGGCAGGTACGTCGACTACGAGGGTGAGCGGCACGTGATCACGGATGTGGGCGGTGGCTGCTTCACGCTGGTCCGCCTGCGTGACGGCTACGGCAGGAACGTGCCGATCCATGAGGTCGACCGCCGCCGCTGAGACCGCCATCACCCACCCCGTACGAGCGGGGTTCACCGCAACGGCGCGCGCCCCCGGAGCTGCAACTCCGGGGGCGCTGTTCGGGCCGTTTCACCTGCGAGGGAGAACCACGACCCATGAATCACATCGTCACTGTTCAGGAAGCTGTTACCGCGTTCGCGGAGTGGCTGGAGCCGACGGACGCGGAGCTGGAGGCGATCGAGCAGGAGATGCCCGTCGTCCTGGCGGACGTCGACCTGGTCGACGCGCAGATCACTGCCCTGGACCGGGTGCCGTGCGAGCTGGACGCGCGGCGTGTCCGCCGGGCCCTGGCCCGGGTGCTGGCCGAGCGCCGGGAGCTGGCCAACCGCACCGCCGGCGGCGCGAGCCTTCCGGGGGGTGCGGCATGACGGACGCCATCACCCTGGCGGAGATGACCGCGGGTCTGCGGGCGCTGCGCATGCTCGCGGCCGAGTGCGCGGACCTGCCTGCCCCGTTCGTGCATCTGTCGCCCCTCGGCCCGCAGCGGCTGGAGCTGTCCTTGCACGACGTGGACCTGTCGGGTGACACCTTCGCGGTGTTCGAGGTGTGGCGCGAGGCGCTCGGCCTCGCCACGGACGCGGTCACCTTCCGGGTCCAGGGCAACGGCACCACCCGCGTTCTGCGCGCGGAAGGCTCCTACGGCGGTGTGAGCACCGCCCTGACCGCCTACGCGGACACCCCGCCGACCGCCACCACGACCACGGCGGCGGGCGGTGCGGCATGAGGGCCAGGACGGTTCTGCCCGCTGTTGCGATGACGGCGGTGTCCATGGTCCTCACGCTGGCTGTGGTGGTGATGTGGCTGGGGGCGGCGGTGCCGTGGCCGGTTGCGCTGGTGGTCGGTGTCGGTATCGACGGTGGCTGGCTGGCCACCCTCGCCTACGAACGGCGTCTCGCCGCGCAGGGCGACCACAACCGCACGGTGACCGGTGTCGGCTGGGCTTTCGGCCTGGTCGCGACCGGGGTCCTGGTCGCGCACGCGGCGAGCGTCGGTGACGGTGCTGCCGCGTGGCTGGCCGTCGCCTGGCTGCCCGTCGCCGCAAAGGCGCTGTGGCTGGTGCACGGGCTGTGGGAGCGCACCGCGCTCACGGCGAACGCGCTGGGGGCGATCCGGGGTATCCAGCAGGAGGCGCGGGACGAGGCGGCGGTGGCGCGGGCCCGGCTGCGGGCCGAGGCGGCCACGGAGGAGACCCGGCTGACGGCCGTGACCGAGGCCGGTGCCCGCGTCGCACGCGTCCAGGCCAAGACCGCACAGACCCTCTCCGCGGCGTGGTCGACGCTGGAGGCGGCCCGCGAGGGTGAGGACACCGGCAGGGCGCTGACCAGCGTGACGCACCGGGTCACGCCCGGCGTCACACCCCGCTGGGAGCTGCCGGTGTGGGGCCCGACCGAGCCGGTTTCCGGCCGTGCGCTGGAGACGGGCCCGGCGCTGACCGATGACGCGCTGGATGTGCTGGTCGACGAGATCCGGCACAGCCAGGCACCGCCGCTGTCCTACCGGGACATGGCGGCCCGCTTCCGCGCCGCCGGCCATGCCGCCTCCGAGGTCCGGTTGCGGGCCGCGTGGAAGCGGGTGGCGGTCTGATGTCGGCGGCGTTCGGCAAGTGCTTCGACCCGGCCGGCGCCCGCTACGGCATCCCCACCTACCCCTGGCGCTACGCCCCCGACGGCCTTGCCACGCGTGGGCAGTTACGGGCCCGCGGCCTGCGCCCCGGGGGACAGCCGATCGCGGCGCAGGTGATGCGGGCCGGCCGGAAAGCCGTGGGCGGGGTGCGGGTGGCCTACCTGTACCGGCTCGACCACGCCAAGCCCGTGCGGCCGATGACCTCACGCAAGTGGGGCGCGCTCGCTTTGGCGATGCTCGCCCGCCGTACCTGCCCCAAATGCCAGATCACCTACAGCTACTGCCTGCCGACGTCGCTCGGCATGTGCGTGCTGTGCGCTGACTCCGCCAACACCGCTGGCCCGCAGGGGCTGGAAGGGAGTACCTGATGGGCAACTCCGACCTGCGCCGTCTGGACCGTGCGATCCGGGCGACGGAGAAGAAGCTCGAAGCCGTGCGGCGGGGTGAGTGGTGGCCGCTGAACGGCCGTGAGCGCAGGGCGATGACCCGCGCCCTGGTCGGCGGCTCGTACCGGGTGGTGCGCGGTCGCAGCACGGACCGCGCCGAGCAGCGGATGGACTCCACCGGCACGGCCGCCGAGACGCGGCTGACTGCGGAACTGTCCGCGCTGCACGGCGAGCGGCAGCGGCTGGTGACCGAGGCCGCCCGCGCCAAGGCGGCCCGGAAGGCGTCGGGGTGGTGGTGACCGCCCCGGCCGGCGTACTGCCCGCCGCGTGACGCTCACCGGCACCTCTGTTTCCGCCCGGGGTGGCCGTCCCTGCCACGGACCCGGCCACCCCGGGCCCTTCCGCTCACTCCCGCCCCGCAGGGGGCAGTCAGGAGACGTCTCTCATCATGGGTGACAACGTCGTTCACCTGAACAAGCCCACCGACCCCCCGACCGCCGACAACGCCCCCACCGTGCTCACCGTCGTGCCCGACACCCCGCCCGCCCCGCCGGTGCCGTTGTGGGTACGCTCCGGCCGCGCGGTCAAGACGGCCGTGACGCACGAGCGGACGCGGTCGACCGGCCGGGCGGTGGCCCGGCACAGCCTCTACACCCTCAACGGCGGTCGGATCGTGGCCCGCCGCACCTGGGACGGCCGTACCGGCTCCCGCTACGAGCGGATGATCCGCGCCGCCGAGGCCGCGGGAAACCTGGAAGCGGCCGAGGAGTGGGAGGACCGGTTGCAGCGCTTCCGCGCCGCCCGCCACCACCGCCGCATGGACCTGCTGCACTCACCCGTGGAGGCCGCCAAAGGCGTCGCCGTCGGCGCCGGCATGAGCATCGGCGCGCTGGTCGCCCTCGGCGTCATCATGGCCCTCAACACCGGCCACGCCGCAGACGTCATCACCCCCCTGTCCGCGACCATCGACTTCATCGCCCTGCTGATCCGGATCGTGCAGATCGTGTGGGGCCCGGCGCTCACGATCGGCCCGTTCGTCGCCCTGCTCGCCCTGTGGTCGGTCGGCCGCAAACAGCGCGCAGCGCCGCAGTGGGCGCTGCCGGCGAACGTCCGGGGCAGCGAGGGTGAGCCGATCACCCCGTCCATCGTCGTCAAGGCCCTGCGCGACCTCGGAGTCCCTGCCCTGCGCAACGCCATCAAGGAGATGGGAGACGCCGGCGCGTCCATGCTCGGACCGATCACCATCGCCGGATGCGGCGTAGAGGTCGATGTGACCCTTCCGTCCGGGGTGTCGACGGTGGAGGTGCAGAACAAGCGCCGCAAGCTCGCCGAGAACCTGACCCGGCACGAGCACGAGGTGTTCATCACCATCCCCGAGGCGGCGCGAACCGTGCGGCTGTGGATCGCCGACTCGGGCGCGCTGGATGAGCCGATCGGCCCGTCACCGCTGGTCACAGATGAGACGCTGACCGCGAACTACAAGACGGGTCGGGCCCCGTGGGGGCAGGATCTGCGCGGGGACGCGGCTGAGCTGAGCGTGTATCAGCGCCACCTGCTGGTCACGGGTCTGTCGAACCAGGGCAAGACGGCCGCGCTGCGGGCGCTCGCGCTGTGGCTGGCGCTGGATAGGACGGTGCAGTTCTGGATTGCCGACCTGAAGGGTGTCGGTGACTGGGCACCGTTCGATGGCATCGCGAAGGTCCTGATCGAGGGTCCCTCGGACAGCCACTGCATTCAGGCGACCGAGATGGTTGAGGACGCGGTGGAGGAGATGAACCTGCGGATCGAGGCGGTTCGCAAGGACCCGTCCCTGGTGTTCCCGCCGCTGATCGTGCTGGTGGACGAGGCGCAGAAGGCGTTCATGTGCCCGGCCAAGGGCGAGGACGGCCGCCCCTACGGCGGCGCCAAGGCCACCTCCCGGTACTTCATGGCGGTGCGTGAGATCCACAACCAGGGCCGTGCGGTCGACGTGCTGATGTGGCAGGGCACGCAGGACCCCACCGACCAGAACCTTCCCAAGCTGGTCCGCGAGGGTGCCCACACCCGTGCCTCCCTGGTGGTCGGCACCGAATCTCAGGCTGAGATGGCGCTCGGAGCCAAGGCCGTCAACGCCGGCGCCGCCCCGCACCTGCTGCGCCAGGGCCTGGACAAGGGAACGCTTGTGGTCGCCTCCGACGGCATCGCGATTCCCGCCGGCCAGTCCTCCATCACCGTGCGCACCCACTTCATCGACAACGAGCCTGCCGCCGAGATCGCCGCACGGGCCAAGGCCCTGCGCGACGGAGTGGCCACCCTGCACGCAATCGAGCGTGACGAGGAGCGCGATGCGCTCGCCGACGTGGCGGCAGTCATCGGGGACGCGGCCCGGATGCGCACGGATGAGGTGCTGAAGCGGCTGCACGCGCTGGATGTGGCCGTCTACCGCGAGTGGAACAACGTCCGCCTGAAGCGGCTGCTGGAGGAGCACGGCGAGGAGCCGAAGAAGTCCCACGGGGTCATGGTCGTGCGCCGCGACGACGTGGCCCGCGCGCTCGCCAACCGCGACTGTGAGGGTTCCGCTTCCGCCGCCGAGTAGCGGGGAGGAACACCCGTCCGGCCCGGGGAAGCGGGGAGAACTCCCCAATCGCCTCCCCGGGCTCACTTCCCCGCGCTGATCAGCACAAACATCCATTCGGGGAGGCGGGGAGGCGCCCTGGTCAGACCCCCGAAACACCCCTCCACACGGCACCCCGAAGGGGGTGCCTCCACCTCCCCCATCGAACACCGGAAGGGATTCCGTATGTACCCCGATCACTCGCACAGCGTGCCCGTTCAGCGGGCCGTGGAAGTCCACCAGCCCACCCTCCTCCCGCCCGCCGCCGTGCAGCTGGCGCCGGTCGTGCCGGTGCAGCCCGGCAGTGTTCCGGCGGTGGCGAGCGTCGTCCTGCCGGACGGCCGCGTCGTCACCGGCTACGCCATCAACCCCGCACAGCCCGAACCGGCCGTCGCCAAGCCGGCCGTGTCCCGAACCGCGGTCAACGTCGCCCTCGGCGGTCTCGGCTTCGCCGCCGTATGCGGGGGGCTGCTGCTTCTCACCGCGTTCATCACCGCGCTGACCGCGCTCATCACCCAACTCATCACCCTCGCCGCGGTCGTCTTCGGCGGATGGATCGCCGTGCAGGTCTTCCGCGCCAGCGACCCCAGCCGGGGCGGGACCACGGTCAACGTCCGCAAGGCCACGTTCAAGCGCAACCACTTTCACGGCTGACAAGGAGCCCTGCGTGTTCGAGATCCGCGTCATCTGCGACCCCGCCGACACCGATCGCGTCACCACTGCGCTGACGACCGCGTTCACGACCGGCGACGTGCGCCGCTACCCGACCCGTGACGGCAAGCGCACCCGCCTCTACCTCACCGCCGGCCACCGCCCCACACCGCCGGTATGGCCCACCCCGGAGCAGGCGTACGCGAACGCTCCCAGCATCAACAGCGAGATCGGATGGACGGCCCGCTTCCTCGCCGACGCCGAGTGCTTCACCGAGCTGGACCGGGAGTTCTACCTGCGCAAGGCCGCCCTGCTGGACCGCATCGACCTGCTCGACGAGCCCGGCGCCACGGACGGCGACGCCACCGAGACCGCGTGCGCGGCGGCCGTGTTCCTGCTCGACATGGACCAGCCCGACGTGATCTGCGACCCGCGCGCCTACGTCCGTCAGCAGTACGCGCTCACCCTGACCGACCACCAGTAGCTACGCCAGGGGCGGCCCCCACCTCTCGCCAAAGAACGCGGGGCCGCCCCTGCCAGCCAGAACCCGTCAAGGAACTGGAGATACCCCAGCATGACGCAACCCACGCTCTATCCGCAGCACACGGCGCTGAGTCTCGCCGCTTCCGGCGTGCCCGTGCTGCCCCTGCGCCGGGGCAAGGGCCCGTTCTCCAACTGCACGGCGTGCGCGGACAACGCGTGCGGCGGCCGGCCGAACATGAAGATCCCGGGCCCGTGCCGCTGCCCGGCCCCGTGCCACGCCTGGGCCGCCGCCACCACCGACCCGGCCGTCATCGTCTCGCCCGAGTGGGCGGCGGCGTGGCGGCGGGCGGTGTGCGTCGGCTACCACCCCGGCGGCGCCGGCCTGACCGTCGTCGACCTGGACGACGCGGACGCCATCGCCTGGGCCCGCACCGCCCTGCCCACCACACGGACCGTGCCGACCACGCGCGGTCAGCACTGGATCTACCGGGGCGCCATGACGTCACGGAACGCGGCCCGTCCCGGGGTCGACATCAAATCGACCATGGCTTACGCCCGCTACCTCGGACCCGGCACCGGCCACATGGCCGACCTGCCGGACGCCGTGCGCGCGCTGGCCGCCAAGGAACCCTCCCCGGCCCGCCCGGCGCCACATGCGGCCGTCGTGCCCACCGGTGCCGGGGGCGGGGAGTGCCCCCACCGCACGCCCGCCTACCTGGCCCGTGGCATCGCCATGGCAGAGCAGCGCATCACCGAAGCGTCCAGCGCGGTCCACGCGACCGTGTACCGCACCTTCCTCGCCGTGCTGTCCACGCACGGCCGGTGCGGCTGCCTCACCGACACGCACGTCGCCCGTCTGTTCACCGCCGCGCAGACCAAGGGGGAGACGGCCCGGCACTGCACCGACGCGTGGACCAACGCCCGCACCACGTTGGGACTGTGACCATGTCCGACGACGACAAGAGCCCCGCCCGCGAGATCATCACCGACTACGCGCAATCCCACTTCCGGTACTTCCGCACCGCCGACGGGACCGTGTACGCGCAGCGCAACGGCCACCCCGTGGCCCGCCCGATCCGCTCTCAGGGCACCACGGGAAGCCACCGGCAGGAACTCATGGTCGGCCTCTTTCGGGACGGCATCGGCGTGTTCAACGGCACCGCCATGAAAGAGGCCCTCGACTTGATCGAAGCGCTCGCGCTGACCGAGGACGTCCAGCCCGTGCACATCCGCGTCGCCCCCGGATACGACGGGGCCTCCTGGCTGGACCTCGGGCGCAGCGACGGGCAGTCCGTACGCGTCCACCCCACCGGCTGGGACATCCTCACCCCCGACCCGCAGGAAGTCTGCTGGCGGCGCACCCAGCTCACAGGGGAGCTGCCCCTGCCGGTGAAGGACACCGACGGCAAGGGCATCGATCTGCTGATGCGGCTGTGCAACTTCGCCACCGCCGAGACCGAGTGCCTGGCCATCGCCTGGCTCATCGGCTGCCTCGCACCATCGGTACCTGTCCCGGCGCCGTTCCTCACCGGCCCGCAGGGCGCTGGCAAGTCCACCGGCGGGCGGATGCTCGTGCGGATCATCGAGGGCATGACCGGGGACCTGCGCCGGGCCCCGAAGGACGAGGAGAACCTGACCACGGCCGTGGCCGCCGGATGGATCACCGCCCTGGACAACCTCTCCCACATGACCCCGGACCTCTCCGACGCCATGTGCTGCATCGTCACCGGCGCCGAGAACGTCAAACGCGCCCTGTTCACCGACGGGGACGTCTTCCGCATCGGCTACCGCCGCCCCCTGCTCCTGACCGGCATCGACGTCGGCGTGATCCGGCCCGACCTCGCCGAACGGCTCCTGCCGCTCCGCCTGGAACGCCCCCGCTTCCGGCGCACCGAGGCGGAACTGTGGTCCGACTTCGCCGAAGCGCTGCCCGTGATCCTCGGCTCGCTCCTGGACCTCACCGTGCAGGTCCGCGCGGCTGAGGCGGACATCCCCACGGACCTGCGCATGGCCGACTTCGCGCACCTGTGCGCACAGCTCGACGCAGCCACCGGCCTCGGAGCTCTCGCCGCCTACCGGGCCAGCCTGGACGACCTCAACGACGACGTCATCGAGGGCGACCTGCTGGCACAGACGGTCCTCAAGCACGCCGCCGACATCGACCCGGGCACCGAACATCGGATGACATCCGCCGAATGGCTGCACCGCCTCACCGGCCTCTACACGGGCGAGGACTTCCGTCCCCTGCCCAAAGGGTGGCCAACCACCGGCAAGGTGCTCTCCGACCGCCTCAAGCGCCTACAACCCACCCTCGCCGCCCGAGGCGTCCTCATCGACTGGGGACGCACCAAAACGGCCCGCTACATCCAGATCGCGCGGCCGGCCGCCGCCCCGTCACCGTCCGAGCAGGAAACGGCGTTCTGACCGAGCGGCACCACGACCGCCCGAACAGCAAGAGGAGCACCCGTCCCCGCGTGCTCCTCTTGCTGTTCGGCGGCAGCGCCGCCCTGCGAGGGTCGCGCCGCGAAGCGGCCCCTTCTTCGCTCTCTGAGCCGCACCGCAACAGACACCACCACCCCCTCCTTTGTCCGAAGTAGGAAGACCCTGCGTCACCTGCGTCACCCGGGCCCCTGAAGCGGCCGGTGACCTGCCGAAAGACGGGTGACGCAGACGGCCGAATCCTGCGTCACCCCGCGTCACCCGCGTCACCCCCTGAGGCGGCTCTACGTCACCGGTGACACACCCCCAAGGCCCTGCGTCACCCCGAAATTGCAGGTCAGACCCACGAATGACGCAGATGACGCAGATGACGCAGAAATCCGCACCTCGGACAGACGCACTCCCCCAAGACCACCCCGAACGAGGAGTCGCAACAATGGCCCGCCCCAAGATGCTCAAGCTCCGCGAAGTACTCGAAGAGATCGAGATGAGCCGCGCCGCGTTCTACCGCATGCGCGCCCGCGGCAAGGCCCCCAAACTCATCAAGCTCCCCAACGGACATCTCCGGTGTCGCCGCAGCGACCTGGACGCGTGGTGGGCCACGCACGAGATAGCAGCCTGATCCCTGACCGCACCGATGGGGCCCCGCCATGGCGGGGCCCCTTTCGCAGGAAGGCCCTCGATGGGGAAGACGTACGACGTTCGGATTTGGTCCGTCCGCCAGCGGAAGGACCGTGGACAGAGCTCCGCAGAGTTGCGCTGGAAGACGGGCGGGACGCCTCACTCACAGACGTTCCGTACCAAGACACTGGCGGAGGGCCGGCGCGCTGAACTGCTGCGGGCTGCGCACGCCGGCGAGCCGTTCGACGAGTCCACCGGGTTTCCGCTCTCCGAGTTGCGGCAGCGCAACGACGTGAGTTGGTACCAGCACGCCCGCGAGTACATCGAGATGAAATGGCAGCACTCCCCCGGCTCGACTCGCCGGACGCTCGCGGAAGCCATGGCCACCGTGACGCCGGCTCTCGTCAAAGACACCAAGGGCATGGCCGATGCCACGGCGGTTCGCACGGCCCTCTACAGCTGGGCATTCAACGTGAGCCGCCGCGACCAGGACCCTCCCGACGAGGTGGCCGCCGTGCTGGCATGGTTCGAGCGGAAGTCCCTGCCCACGTCCGCGCTGGCCGACCGTATGCAGGTACGCGCCGCCCTGGACGCTCTGACCAGGAAGCTGGACGGCGCCACAGCGGCGGCGTCGACCATCCGCCGGAAGCGGGCCATCTTCCACAACGCACTCGGCTACGCTGTTGACGCCGGACGCCTGACGGACAACCCCCTGCCACAGGTGCAGTGGAAGGCTCCGGAGCAGGTAGCTGAGGAACTGGACCTCGCTTCAGTGCCAGAGCCCCGGCAGGCTCTCGCCTTGCTCGATGCCGTCCGCAAGCAGAGCCCCCGCGGGCGGCGCCTGGTCGCGTTCTTCGGCTGCATGTACTACGCGGCGGCACGGCCGGCGGAAGTCATCGGTCTGCGTCTCCAGGACTGCGACCTGCCCCGCCGGGGATGGGGAGCTCTGCGACTGCGAGAGACCCGTCCGCGCTCGGGGTCGGCTTGGACGGACAGCGGGGAAGCGCACGACCGGCGCGGACTCAAGCACCGGCCTCGGAAGGCAGTCCGCACCGTGCCGATCCCGCCCGATCTCGTGAACCTGCTGCGGTGGCACGTCACGGCGTACGGCGTGGCCCCCGACGGGCGGCTGTTCCGGACGCAACGCGGCGGACTCATCCAGGACACCGGATACGGCGAGGTATGGGCGGAAGCCCGCGCACTCGCTCTCGCGCCCGCTCAGTGCGCGTCGCCGTTGGCGAAGCGCCCTTATGATCTTCGCCATGCCGCCGTGTCCACGTGGCTCAGCTCCGGGGTGGAACCGCAGGAGGTAGCCGCGCGCGCCGGCCACAGTGTGGCCGTGCTGTTCCGGGTGTACGCGAAGTGCCTGGACGGCGCCGCCGCCACGGCGAACTCCCGGATCGAGCGGGCACTAAAGAACGGCAGGTAGGAAGGGCCGGAAGCTGCCCCACACCTGCCCCACACGGGCTGATCAGCACCCGAATCAGAGTGAGACACACTGGGAAAAAGCACCCATAGCGATCAAGCCTCGCCCGTGAACGCCGAAAGGGCCTGTGACCAGAATTGCTGCTGGTCACAGGCCCTTTTGATCTTGTGGCGGCGCCAGGATTCGAACCTGGGAAGGCTGAGCCGGCAGATTTACAGTCTGCTCCCTTTGGCCGCTCGGGCACACCGCCTGGGTCGCTGCCCGTCACGCCGCTCTTCGGCGGTGCTCCGTGGCAACGACGTAAACAATACCCGATGCGGAGGGGTGCTTCGCCACCGGATTGATCTGCACCGCGGGGGCGGGGTGTGGCTAGGCTTGTCCGGATGCGGTCCGGGCCCTGCCGGGGCTCGGCGGCCGTCCACGTTTGCCGGTACGGACCCGACCCGCACCCCACACGCACTCGGACACAAGGAGCCACAGGACATGGCCGACTCCAGTTTCGACATCGTCTCGAAGGTCGAGCGGCAGGAGGTCGACAACGCCCTCAACCAGGCCGCCAAGGAGATCTCGCAGCGCTACGACTTCAAGGGCGTGGGTGCCTCTATCTCTTGGTCCGGTGACAAGATCCTCCTGGAGGCCAACTCCGAGGACCGCGTGAAGGCCGTTCTCGACGTCTTCCAGTCCAAGCTGGTCAAGCGCGGCATCTCGCTGAAGGCGCTGGACGCGGGCGAGCCCCAGATCTCCGGCAAGGAGTACAAGATCTTCGCGTCGCTCCAGGAGGGCATCTCCCAGGACAACGCCAAGAAGGTGGCAAAGATCATCCGCGACGAGGGCCCGAAGGGCGTGAAGGCGCAGGTGCAGGGTGACGAGCTCCGGGTCACCTCCAAGAGCCGCGACGACCTCCAGGCAGTGATCGCCCTGCTGAAGGGCAAGGACTTCGACTTCGCGCTGCAGTTCGTCAACTACCGGTGAGACGCTGAACCGGCGGAAGCCGGACGGCCGATCCGGCTCTGAGGAAGCCGGTCAGCCGCGGCTGGGACGAAGGGTGGGCACCTGTCGGTGTCCACCCTTCCGCTGTGGGCTGCGCCCGCGGTCTTCCGGGTCAGTCGCGTGAGTTGCCGAACAGGATGCGGTAGGCGATCAGGAGGACGAGTGAGCCGCCTACCGCCGCTGCCCAGGTGGCACCGTCGTAGAAGTCCTTGGTGATGGGGTGATCCAGCCAGCGGGCCGATATCCAGCCACCGAGGAAAGCACCGGCGATGCCGATGAGGGTGGTGCCGATGAGGCCGCCCGGGTCTCGGCCCGGCAACAGGAACTTGGCGATGGCTCCGGCCAGCAGCCCCAGGATGATCCAACTGATGACGGTCATGCCCTGAACCTGCCCTTCCTATGGTGTTCACACATTCTCGACCACGCGATTTCACGCTGTCCTGGCGAGAAGGACGACACGACCGCACCCTGCGGTTGCAGTGATCAGTAGGGTGCCGTTCATGACATCTCCCGCCGGTCCCGGACTGCGGCGCACCCTGGGCGTGGGCGACGCCGTGGTCATCGGGCTCGGATCGATGGTGGGAGCGGGGATCTTCGCCGCCCTGGCCCCCGCCGCGCGTGCCGCCGGTTCCGGGCTGCTCCTCGCACTCGCGGTGGCTGCCCTGGTCGCCTACTGCAATGCCGCCTCCTCGGCCCGGCTGGCAGCCCGCTACCCGGCCTCCGGCGGGACCTACGTCTACGGGCGTGAGCGGCTCGGGGAGTTCTGGGGCTATCTGGCCGGCTGGTCGTTCGTGGTCGGCAAAACGGCGTCCTGTGCCGCGATGGGGCTCACCGTGGGCGCCTACGTCTGGCCGGAACAGGCGCACGCCGTCGCGGTCGCGTCGGTGGTGGCACTCACCGCGGTGAACTACGGCGGCGTCCAGAAATCCGCCTGGCTGACCCGGGTGATCGTTGCTGTGGTCATGGCCGTCCTTGCGATGGTCGTGGTCGGGTGTCTGGCCTCGGATCGGTCCGATGCAGGGCGTCTGGAGTTCGGGACTTCGGTGGATGCCGGCGGCGTGCTTCAGGCGGCCGGTCTGCTGTTCTTCGCGTTCGCCGGGTACGCGCGCATCGCCACGCTCGGTGAGGAAGTACGCGACCCGGCACGCACCATCCCCCGCGCGATCCCACTGGCCCTGGGCATCGCCCTCGCGGTGTATGTCTGCGTGGCGGTGGCTGTCCTCTCCGTCCTGGGGACTGCCGGGCTCGGGCAGGCCACGGCGCCGCTGGCCGATGCAGTCCGGGTGGCCGGCTTCCAGGGGCTGGCGCCGGTGGTGCGGGCGGGTGCCGCGGTGGCCGCGCTGGGCTCGCTGCTGGCGCTGATCCTGGGTGTCTCACGGACCACGCTGGCCATGGCCCGCGACCGCCATCTCCCCGGCGCACTGGCCGCCGTTCATCCGCGGTTCCAGGTGCCGCACCGGGCGGAGCTGGCCGTGGGTGCGGTGGTCGCCTTGCTTGCGGCCACGGTGGACGTCCGGGGCGCGATCGGGTTCTCCTCCTTCGGTGTACTGGCCTACTACGCGGTGGCCAATGCCTCGGCCTGGACGCTCGACACCGCTCCGGCGGCGCGCTTCGTACCGGCGGTGGGGCTCGCCGGTTGTGCGGTGCTGGCCTTCTCACTGCCGGTGGCCTCGGTCGCCGCGGGTGCAGGTGTGCTGATGGCGGGGGCGATCGCCTACGGAGTGCGCCGGGGATATCGGGCACGGCGGGGCGTCTCGCGGTAGGCCCTCCCCGGAGTGGGCCCCCAGACCTCCTCGTCGGGGTTCCTGCGTCCGTGGTCGCAGTCGGCGACGCACCGCCGCCGCAGCCCGTTCGCCGGAGGGCGGGCTGTCGAGCAGGGGCAGCAACCCCTGCTCCGGTCTGAACTCGCCGCCCGCTATGCGGAGGTCCGGCTCGGCGGGCAGCGGGGGCATGGGGACGCCCGGGGTGGCCCGGCAGACGGCCCGGGCGGTGAAGCCCAGCCCCGTGGTCGGGTGTTGTGGGTCCTGTCCGCCAGTCGTGCAAGCAACTGCTCGTTCGCGCTCATGGGTTCATCATGCAAGGCGCCGCTGACAGCCGGGCCGGCCTGTGGATAAACCGCCGGGTGTGGACAACTCGCCCCGTCGGCCGTGTCTCAGCGGCCTGTGAACGGCTCGTCCGTGCGGACGATCTCGCGGCCCATAGGGAGCAGTGAGACCGGGATCAGCTTGAAGTTGGCGATGCCCAGCGGGATGCCGATGATCGTGACGCAGAGCGCGAGACCCGTGACGATGTGGCCGATGGTCAGCCACCATCCCGCGAGGACCAGCCACAGCACGTTGCCGATGCAGGACGGAGCACCCGCATCGCGGCGTTCGACCGTGGTGTACCCGAAGGGCCACAGGGCGTAGACACCGATACGGAAGGCGGCGATGCCGAACGGGATGCCGATGATGGTGATGCAGAGCAGCAGGCCCGCGGCCAGATAGCCGAGGAACAGCCAGAAGCCGCTGAGGACGAGCCAGATGACGTTGAGAATAGTCTTCATCGGGGTCCACCTGCCATTTTCTCGAGTCTGGCGATGCGTTCCGACATCGGCGGGTGGGTCGAGAACATCTTCGACATCCCCTGGCCGGGCCGGAAGGGGTTGGCGATCATCATGTGGCTGGCCGTCTCGATACGGGGCTCCGGAGGCAGCGGCAACTGCTTGGTGCCTGCGTCCAGCTTACGCAGGGCGCTGGCGAGTGCGAGCGGGTCGCCGGTGAGCTGGGAACCGGAGGCATCGGCCTCGTATTCTCTGGAGCGGCTGATGGCCAGCCGGATCAGGCTGGCGGCGAGCGGGCCGAGAATCATGATCAGAAGCAGGCCGAGCAGTCCGGGACCGTCGTCGTCGTTGGACCGGCCGACCGGGATCAGCCAGGCGAAGTTGACCAGGAACATGATCACGGAGGCCAGGGCTCCGGCGACCGACGAGATAAGGATGTCGCGGTTGTAGACATGGCTGAGCTCGTGGCCGATGACGCCGCGCAGCTCACGCTCGTCGAGAAGGCGGAGGATGCCCTCAGTGCAGCACACGGCGGCATTGCGCGGATTGCGGCCGGTGGCGAAGGCGTTCGGCGCGTCCGTCGGGGAGATGTACAGGCGCGGCATGGGCTGGCGGGCCTGGGTGGACAGCTCACGCACCATGCGGTAGAGCGCCGGTGCCTCGAACTCGCTCACCGGCCGGGCACGCATCGCGCGGAGCGCCAGCTTGTCGCTGTTCCAGTACGCGTATGCGTTCGTGCCCAGGGCTACCAGGACGGCGACGACGAGCCCCGTTCGGCCGAAGAAGCTGCCGATGACGATGATGAGGGCCGACAGCCCCCCGAGGAGTACTGCGGTCCTGAGCCCGTTGTGCCGGCGGTGCACGGTACGCCCTCCATGTGGTGCAGCAGGGGAACCCTTTGCTTGCTCTTGATGTTCGCTGTGGTTGCTTCCCCGGTCCGACGAGCCCACCGGTGCCGTGATGTCACGTCCAGTGGACCCTCCCGTACTGGTCAACGCCAGGCGAAGGTCCCCAGTTCCCTGGTGGACGCGGTGGCGGGGTAAGCCGTCCGGGTGACCGTGTCCGCATGCTGCACGCGCGCGTGCGGACGTGACGTCCCTCCGCGCGCGTGGGCCGCAGCAGCGGCCCGGGCTCAGAAGAGGCCGGTGTCGGTGAAACGCAGCACCAGCTGGGGCGCTCCGGAGAGGGCGACGGCGAGGACCGCGGTGACGGCGAGTGACGCCGTGAGCGGAGCGGGGGCCTGGTACCTGCGCGGGACGCCCTCGGGGGCCCGGAACAGCAGGGCCGTCCACTGGAGGTAGTAGTAGAGCGCGATCACGACGTTGGCGGCCATGACCACCGCCAGCCAGCCGAGCCCCGCGTCGACGGCTGCGGAGAAGACGGTGACCTTGGCGAACAGGCCGATGATGCCTGGCGGCAGCCCGGCGAGGCAGAGCAGGAAGAACGCAAGGAGCAGGGCGGTCAGGGGGTTGGTCGCGTACAGGCCGCGGTAGTCGGCGACCCGGTTACGGGACCTCGTACGGCCCACCAGGGCTGCCACTGCGAATGCACCGAGGTTCACAGCGCCGTACATGAGGGCGTAGGCGATGGTGGAGCCGATCGAGCGCTCCGGGTCGTCGGAGTACGCGGCGGCGGCGATCGGTACGAGGAGGTAGCCGGCCTGGCCGATGGACGACCAGGCCAGGAGGCGTACCGCGCTGTACGCGCGCGTGCCCTGCTGGCGGAGGGCTCCGACGTTGCCGACGGTCATGGTGAGAGCGGCGAGCACCGCGACGGCCGGCCCCCACACGTCGGCGTACGACGGGAGCGCGACGACGGTGACCAGGATCAGGCCGGAGAAGCCGACGGCCTTGCCGATCACGGACAGATAGGCCGCGACGGGCAGGGGCGCGCCCACGTAGGTGTCGGGCACCCAGAAGTGGAAGGGCACTGCGGCGGTCTTGAACGCGAAGCCGACCAGAGTCAGGACGACGCCAGCGTGGGCGAGGGTGGTGAGCTGGCCGTCGACGGTCTGGACACGCTCGGCGATCTGGTCGAGGAAGAGGGTGCCGGTGGAGGCGTACAGGAAGCTGACGCCCATCAGGCTGACCGCGGTCGCGGTGACCGAGGACAGGAAGAACTTCAGGGCGGCCTCGGAGGAACGCCGGTCGCCGTACCGCAGGCCGACGAGGGCGAAGGCAGGCAGGGAGGCGACCTCCAGGGCGACGATGAGCGTCGCGAGGTCGCGCGAGGCGGGCAGCAGGGCGGCGCCAGCCGCCGAGGTGAGCAGCAGGAACCAGAACTCCCCTTCGGGGAGCCTTCGGCCGGCGTCCTTGAGTGCGGTGAGCGACAGCAGCGCGGTCACGAGGGCTCCGGCCAGTACCAGGAACTGGATGACCAGGGTGAACGGGTCCGCCACATAGCTGCAGACGTCGGGGGCACGGTTGAGGCAGAAGGTACTGCCGTCACCGTCCAGCAGGGGCAGCAGCATGAGCAGCGCGGCGGCGAGTCCGGCGACCGAGATCCAGCCGAGCAGCGCCTTGCGGTGGGCTCCGACGAACAGGTCGGCGACGAGCACGACGAGTCCGACGACCGCCGCGATGGTGGGCGGCGCGATGGCGAGCCAGTCGACGGACTGGACGAGGCTCTGGGCCGTCGGCTGGGCCAGGGAGCTCATCGGGTGCCTCCTGCGAGGAGCTGCTGCACGGCAGGGTCGGTCAGGCCGAGGAGGGCCTTCGGCCACAGCCCGGCGACGACGGTGAGGACGACGAGCGGGGTCCAGGCCGCGAACTCGTAGCGGCGTACATCGGTGAGCGCGGGGGCGTCCTGTGCGCCGGCGCCCATGCACACGCGGCGCACCACGACCAGCAGGTACGCGGCGGTCAGCAGGGTCCCGAACGCGCCGACGGCCATGAAGGTGAGGAAGGCGGGCCGGCTGAGGCCTGCGGCAGGCTCGAAGGCGCCGAACAGGGCGAGCATCTCGCCCCAGAACCCGGCCAGGCCGGGCAGGCCGAGCGAGGCGACGGCGGCGAAGGCGAGCAGTCCGCCCAGCCGTGGCGCCCTGCCGTACAGGGCGGCGCCGGTCTCTTCGGCGAGTGCGTCCAGGTCGGTGCTGCCCGTGCGGTCCTTCAAAGCGCCGACCAGGAAGAACAGCAGGCCGGTGATGAGGCCGTGGGCGATGTTGGCGAACAGGGCGCCGTTGACCCCGGTGGGGGTCATCGTGGCGATGCCGAGCAGAACGAAGCCCATGTGGCCGACGGACGAATAGGCGATGAGCCGCTTCAGGTCGCCCTTCGCACCGCGCTTGGCGAGGGCCAGGCAGGCCAGGGACCCGTAGATGATGCCGACGACGGCGAATGCGGCGAGATACGGCGCGAAGGTGCGGAAGCCGTCCGGTGCGACGGGCAGGAGGATCCGGACGAACCCGTAGGTGCCCATCTTCAGCAGGACCCCGGCCAGTAGGACCGAGCCGACCGTCGGCGCAGCCGTGTGGGCGTCGGGCAGCCAGCTGTGCAGCGGCCACATCGGCGTCTTGACCGCCAGCCCGATCCCGACCGCCAGAACCCCGATGACCTGCACGGATGTGGTCAGCGACCGGCCGTTGTCAGTGGCGAGTGCCATCATGTCGAACGTGCCTGCGGTGATTCCGATCAGAAGCAGGCCGAGCAGCATGACGACGGAGCCGAGCAGCGTGTAGAGGATGAACTTCCAGGCTGCCGCCGCCCGGCCCTCGCCACCCCAGCGGGCGATGAGGAAGTACATCGGGATGAGGACCATCTCGAAGGCGAGGAAGAACAGCAGCAGGTCGAGGACGGCGAAGGTGGCGAGGGTGCCGGCCTCCAGGACGAGCAGCAGGGCCACGAAGGCCTTCGGGGCCGGGCCCGCAGGCATCTTGAAGTACGAGTAGAGCGCGCAGAGGAAGGTCAGCAGCGCGGTCAGGACCAGGAGGGGGAGGGAGATGCCGTCGATGCCGAGGTGGATCCGTACGTCGAGTGCGGGGATCCAGCTGATGTCGGTCGTGGCCTGCATCTTCGAAGGCTGGTCGTGGTCGAAGCCGAGCGCGAGGACGATCGCGGCGATGAGGACGGCGCCGGTGACGGTGACCCCGTGCCGCAGCACGGCCTGCTCGGGTGACTTCCCCTTCAGCCCGGGCGGGGCGGGCAGCAGGGCGGCGGCGGCCCCGAGGAGCGGACCGACCACGACGAACGCCAGAAGGAACTGCATCACGGACTCGCTGATATCGATCACGCCTGCTCACGCTCCCGTGGCGAAGAGGACGGCGGCGACCGCGAGGACGACGGTGCCGGCGAGCAGCGCGCTCACATAGGTCTGGACGTTGCCGGTCTGGGCGCGGCGGACGGCCGCGCCCAGCCAGCGGGGCAGGGTTCCCGCGCCGCGTACGTAGGTGTCGACGACCTCTCGGTCCAGGAAGGCCACGAGGCTCGCCCCGGACCGGACCGGGCGGACGAAGAGGATCGTGTACACGGCGTCCAGGTGGAAGCCGACGGCCGCGTGCCGGTGGAGCGGCCCGAGCAGGAGCCGACCGGGGTCGGCCGGGTCGGGGGCGTAGGCCAGGTCTCCGTAGGCGGGCTCGTGGGTGGCGACGGCCTCGGCCTCGACCCGCCCGGCGTCACCCTCCGGGTGGGCGGCGACGGCGCCCAGGGGGACACCGGCGGCGATCGCGGTCGTGTGCCGCCAGGCGCCGTAGGTGACGAGGCCGCCGACCAGGGCCATGCCGGTGCCCAGCACGGAAGTGGTGAGGGTCGGGGTCAGGTCGTGACCGTCGAACCAGTCGGGGAGCAGCCGGAAGGCGAGCCCGCCGACGGCCAGGGACGGGACGGCGAGCACCCACAGCACGGCGTTCATGACCAGCGGCTGCCGGCCGTGGTCGGGAGCCTCGGCACCCCGGCCGCGGAAGGTGAGCAGCCACAGGCGCATCGCGTACGCAGCGGTGAGCAGGGCGGTCAGCAGGCCGGCGACGAGGACGGTCCAGCCCGCGGCGCCGGGGCTGTGGCCGGTGTGGCCGGTGACGACGTGCTCGGCGGCGCCGAGGACGGACTCCTTGGAGAAGAAGCCGCTGAACGGCGGGATCGCGGCGAGCGCCAGCAGTGCCACGGTCATGGTCCAGAAGGCGTCGGGGACCCGGTCGCGCAGGTTCCGCATCCGGGACATCGCGGCCAGCGAGTTGGTGCCGGCGGCGTGGATGATCACGCCGGCGGCGAGGAACAGCAGCGCCTTGAAGGCGCCGTGGGACAGGAGGTGGAAGACGGCGGCACCGCGGTCGGCGACGGCCAGGGCACCGGTCATATAGCCGAGCTGGCCGATGGTCGAGTAGGCGAGGACGCGCTTGATGTCGTCCTGGGCGAGCGCGGCCAGCGCAGAGCCGACCATCGTGATCGCAGACATGACGGCCAGGACGACCATCGCGGCCTGGGAGGCCTCGAAGACCGGAAGGAGCCGGGCGATGAAGTAGACACCGGCGGCGACCATCGTCGCGGCGTGGATCAGCGCGGAGACGGGTGTCGGGCCCGCCATGGCGTCGGGGAGCCAGGTGTGCAGCGGGAACTGCGCCGACTTGCCCGCCACACCGGCCAGGAGCAGCACCGCGATCAGTGTCGGATGGTCGAGCCCGCCCCTCGCGACCACACCGAGGATCTGGGTGATGCGGAAGGAGCCGGCGTCGGTGGCGAGAGCGAACAGGCCGATCAGGAAGGGGACGTCACCGAGCTTGGTCACCAGGAAGGCCTTGAGCGAGGCGGCGCGCGCCTCGGGGGTCTCCCAGTAGTGGCCGACCAGGAAGTAGGAGCAGATGCCCATGATCTCCCAGCCGACCAGCAGCACCATCAGGTCGCCGGAGTAGACGACGAGGAGCATGGCGGAGGTGAACAGGGAGACGAGGGCGGCGTAGGAGGAGTAGCGCGGGTCGTCGCGCAGATAGCCCGTGGAGTACGCCTGCACACAGGTGGCGACGACCCCGACCAGGACGGCGACGAGGGCGGCGAAGCCGTCGATGTGCAGGGCGAGCTCGATCGGGACCGATCCGGTAGGGGTCAGTTCCGAGGCGGCATCGATCGCCCGGCCGCCGCCCTGGCGTGCGGCGACCACCGCGGCGAGCGCGAGCGAGGCGAGCGTCGGCAGGACGGCGAGCGGACGGACGAAGCCGGGTGCGCGGCGGCCCAGGAGGAGACCGGTCACTGCGCCGAGGAACGGAAGGAGGGGGACGAGGACGGCGAGAGTGGTTGTGGTCACGCGCTGGCCTCAGCCTTCTCGGTCGTCCCGGCCGCGGGGGTGCTGCCGTCGGGGCCGTCGGCTTCCGGGTCCTCGGGGCCGGGGCCCTCGGCGGTGTCGCGGAGCTTGTCGATGTCCGAGGTGCCGCGGTTGCGGTAGACGGCGAGGACGATCGCCAAGCCGATACCGATCTCGGCGGCGGCGATGGCGATGGTGAAGAGGGTCAGGGCCTGGCCGGAGTGGAGCGTCTCCCGGGCGGTTCTGCTCAGCCAGACGTCGAAGGCGACCAGGTTGAGGTTGACGGCGTTGAGCATCAGCTCGACCGACATCAGCACGAGGATCGCGTTGCGACGGGCGAGGACGCCGTAGAGGCCGGTGCAGAACAGGAGGGCGGAGAGGACGGCGGGATAGGCGAGGTGCATCAGCGGTCACCGTCCGTGCCGGTGCCCGTGCCCGTACCGGTGCCGGTGCCAGTGCCGTCGGCGGAGGTCGACCGGTCCGCGTCGGCTCCACGGCCGGACCCGGCATCGGACTTGGCCGGGGTGTCCGGGTCGGTGCCGGCTGGGAGGTCCGCCCTCGCGGCTTTGCGGGACAGGACGATCGCGCCGACGAGGGCGGCGAGGAGGAGGACGGAGAGGGCTTCGAACGGAAGGACCCAGTTCTGGAAGAGGCTCGCCCCGGTCACGGCGGTGGAGCCGGCGGCCGGGCCGTCCAGGTCGATCCAGGTGGTCCGGAAGGCGTCCACGACCACCCACACCAGCGCACCGGCGGAGGCGACGGCGACGGTGAGCGCGGCCCACCGGTTGCCGGAGTCCGCGTCCGGGGAGCGGCCGATGGGGGCCCGCGTGAGCATCAGACCGAACAGGAGGAGGACCACGACGGAGCCGACGTAGATAAGGACCTGCACCCAGGCGATGAACTCGGCGGTGAGCAGGAGGTACTCGACGGCGAGCCCGCCGAGGGTCACCACCAGCCACAGCGCGGCGTGCACCAGTTGCCGTGTGGTGACGGTGACGACGGCGGCGCCGAAGGTGACCAGGCCGACGAGAAGGAAGGCGATCTCGACGCCGGTCGGGGAGAGGAAGCCGGGGGACTCGGCGGCGAGCTCGGAGGCGGCCGGGAAGCCGGCCGAGGCGGTTTCCGCCGTGAGGAGACCAGCGGTTGCGGCGAGGGACAGCGTCATTCCCGGCCCTCCTGCCCCGGCCGGTCCGTCTGCTGGGCTGCCAGCTTCTCGGCGTTCTTGCGGGCGGCGGCGAGCTCCTTCGGCTCCTCCGCCGCAGGGTCGAGCGCGGGCGGGGCGGGGACCGTCCACATCCACTCGCGGAGCTTGTCGCGCTCATGGGTGAGGTCGCGGATGTCGGTCTCGGAGTACTCGAACTCCGGGGACCAGAACAGGGCGTCGAAAGGACACACCTCGATGCAGATACCGCAGTACATGCACAGGGAGAAGTCGATGGCGAAGCGGTCCAGGACGTTGCGGCTGCGTTCACGGCCGCCCGGGGTCGCCGCGGGGACCGTCTCCTTGTGGGAGTCGATGTAGATGCACCAGTCCGGGCACTCGCGGGCGCACAGCATGCAGACCGTGCAGTTCTCCTCGAACAGACCGATCACGCCCCGGGTGCGGGGCGGGAGCTCGGGCTGCGTGTCCGGATAGTGCTCGGTGACCGATTTCCTCGTCATCGTGCGGAGGGTGACGGCCAGGCCCTTGGCCAGGCCCGAGCCGGGGATGGGGGCCATGGTTACTGGATCACCACCTTGACGATGCCGGTGAGGGCGATCTGGGCGAGGGAGAGGGGGACGAGCGCGGTCCAGGAGAGCTTCTGGAGCTGGTCCTCGCGAAGCCGGGGGTAGGTCACGCGAAGCCAGATCACGATGAAGGCGAGGACTGCCGTCTTGAGCAGGGTCCACACCCAGCCGAGCCCGTCAGCGCCCCAGGGGCCGTGCCAGCCGCCCAGGAACAGGACGGTGGTCAGGCCGCACAGGATGACGATTCCGGCGTACTCCGCGAGGAGGAAGAGAGCAAATCGCAGACCGGTGTACTCGGTGTACGCACCGAAGATGATCTCCGAGTCGGCGACGGGCATGTCGAACGGCGGGCGCTGCAGTTCGGCGAGACCGGCGACGAAGAAGACGATCGCTCCCACGATCTGCCAGGGCAGCCACCACCACTCGAAGGCCTCGAGGATGCCGACGAGCGAAACCGTGCCGGCCGCCATGGCGACCGAGGCGGCGGCGAGCAGCATCGGCAGTTCGTAGGCGAGCAGCTGGGCGGCGGTACGCAGACCGCCGAGGAGGGAGAACTTGTTGGCAGAGGCCCAGCCGGCCATGAGCGAGCCGAGGACGCCGACGCCCATGACGGCGAGGACGAAGAAGATGCCGGCGTCGATGACCTGCCCCACGGCGCCCTCGCCGGGGCCGACGGGGATGGCCAGGAGCACCAGGAGATACGGCAGGAGGGCGACCGCCGGCGCCAGCTGGAAGATGCGGCGGTCCGCGCCGGCGGGGACCACGTCTTCCTTCTGCGCGAACTTCACACCGTCCGCGACGAGCTGGGCCCAGCCGTGGAAGCCGCCGGCGTACATGGGGCCGACTCGGCCTTGCATATGGGCCATCACCTTGTGCTCGGTCTGGCCGATGAGCAGCGGGAAGGTGAGGAAGACGCCGAAGACGATCAGGAGTCGCAGGGCGACGTCGACCGCGTCGTTCACTGCGAGCCTCCTGCGGAGTTCTGGGGGTTCTGAGGGTTCTGAGGGTTCTGGGGGTTCTGAGGGTTCTGGAGGTCCTGGAGGTTCTGGGAGTTCTGGGGATCCTCGGCGGCCTGGGGGTCTTGTGGATCCTCAGGGGGGTCCGAGTGCTGGGGGTGTTCCGAGTCCTCGGAGTTGTCCGGTGGCTGCTCGCCGTGGGGCTCGCCCTCCCCTCGTGGCTCGGCCTCGTCCTGCGGCCCCGCCTCGTCACGCGACTCCGTGCCGGACTCCTCGAAGGCCGGGCGCGCGTGGTGCCAGGGCGCGTCCGGGCTGCGCGGGGTGGCTGGTGCGGGCTTCGGCGCCAGGGAGGTCGACTGCGGGGGCGGCTGCTCCCCGCCACCCTGTGGTGAACGGCCCGCTCCGGTGCCGCCAGGCCGTCCGGTGCCTTCCCCACCGCTGCCGGGCCGTCCGGTGCCTTCCCCAGTTCCGCTCGGCTGCCCGGTGCCCACTCCGGCGCTGCTCGGCGGAGTGGCGTCCTCTCCCGTGCTGCTGTGGCGCCCGGCGTCTTCTTCCGTGCCGCTCGTGCCCTCGGCGTCTTCTCTCATGCCGTCGGGTGTCGCGTCGGTCGACGGGGTGCGCTGGCTCGCCGAGCCTTCCGAGGCGCTGCGCGCGCGCCGCGGGCCGGCGGAGCGGCCGCCGGCCGCCGGCCGCTGCGATGCCGAGCCCTCGGTCGCGCTCCGCGTACGCCGCGCGACCGGGGCCGGGGACTCCGGAGCGGCCGGGGACTCCGGAGCGGCCGGGGACTCCGGAGCGGCCGGTGGCTCCGGAGCGGCCGGTGGCTCCGGTGCCTCGGGGGCGGCAGCGGAATCCGGGGCCGTCTGGCTGGCGGAGCCTTGGGCGGCCGTGCGGGCCCGGCGAACCGGCCGGTCCCCCGCGGCACGGGCACCCGCCGCTCGGGCCGGCCGGTCGGCACCCGCCGCACGGCCGGCGCCACGCGCGGGCCGGGCCGGGGCAGGAGGGAGCTGCCCCTTCAGCGGGCCCCACTCGTTGGGGTCGGGGACGCCGGGCGGCAGCATCTGCCGGCGCCGGGCGCCACCGTGACCGGCGCCTGCGGCGGGCTCGCCCGGTTCCTTCGCCCCCGGCCAGGCCTTGGCCACCCGGGCCGCGAGGACGAAGTCCTTCCGCAGCGGGTGTCCCTCAAAGCTCTCCGGCAGCAGCAGATGGTCCAGTGCCGGGTGGCCCTCGAAAACGACGCCGAACATTTCATGGGTCTCGCGCTCGTGCCAGGCCGCACCCGCGTAGACGTCGACCGCCGAGGGCAGTACCGGGGACTCGTGCGGGATCGTGGTCCGCAGCAGCAGGCGCCGTACCGGTGACAGAGCCACGACATGCGCAGTGACGCGGAAGCCGGTGCCCGGCTCGTCGACCGCGCTCAGCCAGTCGAAATAGGTACAGCCCAGCCGGTCACGCGCGGTCTCCAGCGCGGGGATCCAGGCCGTGGGCGGAACGTCGACGGTGAGGACGTCGTACGCCTCCTCGGCCGTGGCCCCCGTACCGAAGACTTCCTCGGCGTCGCCGGGCAGCCAGCCGACCGCGGTCATCGGCCCTCCCCGGTGTCGGTGCCGGTGATGCCGGTGATGCCGGTGCCAGTGCCGGTGCCGGACGACGGGCCCGGCGGCTGCTCCCGTCCTCTGCCGGGCGGTTGCACCAGGCCGCTCTGCAGCGCCGCCGGCGACGGTCGCGACGACGTACCCGTGCCGTAGCGCTCCCCCAGCGACTCCCTGGCGATCTTCTCCTGGAGCTTGAGGACCCCCTGGAGCAGCGCCTCCGGACGCGGCGGGCAGCCGGGGACGTAGACGTCGACCGGGATGATCTGGTCGACACCCTTGGTCACGGAGTACGAGTCCCAGTACGGGCCGCCGCAGTTGGAGCAGGCGCCGAAGGAGATGACGTACTTCGGTTCGGGCATCTGCTCGTACAGGCGCTTCACTGCGGGCGCCATCTTGTCCGTCACCGTGCCCGACACGACCATCAGATCGGCCTGGCGGGGGCCCGGCGCGAACGGGATGACGCCGAGGCGGATGAAGTCGTGGCGTGCCATGGACGCTGCGATGAACTCGATGGCGCAGCAGGCGAGGCCGAAGTTGAAGACCCAGAGCGAGTAGCGGCGGCCCCAGTTCAGGACGACCTTCATCGGCTCGGGGGCGAGGCGGGCGAGCCCACCGAGTCGTTTGGGCTCGGGCAGCGGCACCGGCTGCGGGTCCCGGCCCGGCGTCGGATCCGGTGCCTGCTCCGGCCCTTCGGATACGGGGGTGGGGTTCACGTCCATGCCAGGACGCCCTTCTTGTACGCGTACAGCAGGCCCACGGCCAGGAATCCCAGGAAGACGAACATCTCCACGAGGGTCGTCGCACCGTATGCGGGGTCGGCGAAGACCGTTGCCCACGGGAACAGGAAGATCGAGTCGATCGCGAAAATCACGTACAGAAAAGCGTAGACGTAATAGCGGACCTGAGTGTGGGCCCAGCCCTCGCCGACGGGGTCGACCCCGCATTCGTAGGTCAGGAGCTTTTCGGGCGTGGGGACCACGGGCCGCAGCAGACGCCCGGCGCCGAAGGCCACGGCAACGAAGAGCACGCCGACGACGGCGAGCAGCCCGACGACCGAGTAGGACTCGAAGTAGTCGGCCGCGACAACGGTCATGTCCGCGACGGTCGTGTCCACGGCAGCCGTGTGCACGACGGTCGTGTCCACGACAGTCGTGTGTGCGACGGTCGGTTCCCGCACGTCCGTCCCTCGCTCCCTGTTCTGCCCGTGTTGTGCTCGTGGCCCGTGTGTCTGCGTTCGACGATCTGTACGCACGGGAGTCTAGGCCCTGATAAAGAGACGGTAAGCAGCCCGTCACACCTTGAGACAAAGGGTGGGGTTTTCCCCAGGGGATCCCGGCAGCCCACCGCATGGCGCGGGGCCCCCGTCGGACGGCACGCTGACTTGTATGACCGAACACCTCTCGTCACCGACGCCCACCGGAAGCGGCGCCGCAGCGGACAACGACCGCCTGCCGCCGGTCCGTTTCGCCTACAGCGGGCACACCTGGAAGGAGATCGCCCACCTGCTGGCGAATCTGCCGCTGGCGCTTCTGGGATTCGTCTACGTCGTGACGGTGCTGTTCACCGGCTTGGGGCTGGCCGTCACCGTGATCGGCCTCCCGCTGCTCGCGGCCGGGCTGATGGGTGCGCGGTGGCTGGGGAAGCTGGAGCGGGCGCGAGCCCGGGCGCTGCTCGGGGTGCGGGTCGACGAGCCGAGTCCGCTGCCGCTGCGGGGCCGGGGAGGCCTCGTCCAGCGGCTTTGGATGGCGTTGAAGGACCCGGTGAGCTGGCGCACGGTGCTGTACGACTTCATCCGGATGCCGTGGGGCATCCTCACCTTCACCGTGACGCTGATCTCGCTGTTCGTGCTGTGGCCGGTGCTGCCGTTCGTCGCGCGGGCGCTGACCAACGTGGACCGGGTGCTGGTGCGCGGCCTGCTGTCGCCCTCCGACGAGCTGGAGCGGCGCATCGCCGAGCTGGAGTCGGACCGAGGGGTGGTGGTCGACACGGCCGCGGCAGATCTGCGGCGCATCGAGCGCGATCTGCACGACGGCGCCCAGGCCCGCCTGGTCAACCTGGCCATGGGGCTGGGGCTGGCCAAGGAGAAGCTCCTGGAGGACCCCGATTCGGCGGCGGAGATGGTCGAGGAGGCGCACGGCGAGGTGAAGCTGGCTCTGCAGGAGCTGCGTGATCTGGCCCGCGGCATCCACCCGGCCGTGCTGACCGACCGCGGTCTGGACGCCGCGCTGTCCTCGGTCGCCTCGCGCTGCACCGTCCCGGTCAAGGTGACGGTCGATCTGCCGGCCAGGCCGGCGGAAGCCATCGAGGGCATCGCCTATTTCACCGTCTCCGAGCTGCTGCAGAACGTCAGCAAGCACAGCGGGGCCGGGGCCGCCTCGGTGGAGGTGTGGCGCACTCGGGAGCGGCTGCTCATCCAGGTGCGGGACGACGGACGCGGGGGTGCGCATCTGGACGGCGGTACGGGGATGAGAGGGCTCGCCGACCGGTTGGGCGCGGTCGACGGGCTGTTCGTCGTCGATTCGCCGGAGGGAGGTCCGACGACGGTGACGGCCGAGCTGCCCTGGCGCGACCGGGAGGACGGCGACCGCGACGCCCAGCGGGCGGGGCGCTGAGCTCCGGACCGGCCCACCCTGGGGCGCCCATGTCGTGCCCATGTCGGTGCCGAACGTGGTGCCCATGCTGGGTGCCCATGCCCGGCGCCAGCGCTCGGCGCCATAGCGGTGTCAACGCTCAGTGCCCAAGGCGGTGCCCATGGTGGTTTCCCCACCATGGCGGTGCCCATGGTGGGGAAAACCCCCCGTCCAGGACGCCGACGGGCTCCATGGTGGACGGCCTCGTCGGCGAGGAGGGTGGCGGTAGGACGGCAGACCCGGCCGCAGGGACGAGGGAGAGGGAAGACGCCGATGGCCACGGAGTACGGACAGGACTACGGACTGCCCAGCGAGCCCGGCTTCGGCCGCCCCGCCCGCGCTCGGCGGAGCCGGCTGCCGGCGGGGCTGGGTGCGCCGTTCGAGGGACGCAGCTGGCGGGAGTTCGGCTATGTGCTGCTGAGCCTGCCGATCAGCATCCTGGTCTTCACGTACGCCGTCACGATGGTGTCGCTGGGGGCGGGCCTGCTGGTGACGTTCCTGGGGATTCCGGTGCTGGCGGCGGCGCTCGCGGGCTGCCGGGGGTTCGGGGTGCTGGAGCGGATGCGGGCGCGTTCGCTGCTGGGGCTCCAGGTGGCAGAGCCGGAGCCGCTACGGGCTCCGCGGCGGGGCGCGTCGGCCTGGATGGGGGCCGTGTTCAAGAGCGGCACCTCATGGCGGGCGCTGCTGTACGCCGTGCTGCACCTGCCCTGGGCCGTGTTCTCGTTCACCGTCGCCGTGACGGTCTGGGCGTGGGGCTGGTCCATGCTGACGTATCCGCTGTGGTTCTGGGTCTTCCCGGCCTACGTCGGGCAGGACGGGCTCCAGCTCTACGGCGACGAGACCCACCAGGTCTATCTGGACAACCCCTTCGAGATCACGGTGACCGCACTGGTGGGACTGCTGTTCGTCCTGGCTGCGCCGTGGATCGTTCGGGGGCTGACGACGGTGGACCGGGTGCTGGTGCACGGCCTGCTCGGGCCGTCGCGGCTGGCGACGCGGGTAGTGGAGCTGGAGTCGGACCGGGGGGTCGTGGTCGACACGGCCGCGGCAGATCTGCGGCGCATCGAGCGCGATCTGCACGACGGCGCCCAGGCCCGCCTGGTCAACCTCGCCATGGATCTCGGGCTGGCCAAGGAGAAGCTGCAGGAGGACCCGCAGGCCGCAGCCCGGATGGTGGGCGAGGCGCACGGCGAGGTGAAGACGGCTCTGCAGGAGCTGCGTGATCTGGCCCGCGGCATCCACCCGGCCGTGCTGACCGACCGCGGTCTGGACGCCGCGCTGTCCTCGGTCGCCTCGCGCTGCACCGTCCCGGTGCGGGTCGAGGTGGACCTCGTGGAGCGGCCGGCTCCGGCGATCGAGGGCATCGCATACTTCACGGTGTCGGAGCTGCTGCAGAACGTCAGCAAGCATGCGCGGGCGACCTGGGCGGCAGCGGAGGTCTGGCGGGTGGAGAACCGGCTGCTGCTCCAGGTCGTGGACGACGGGGTGGGCGGGGCCGAGGCATCAGCCGGGTCGGGGCTGGCCGGCCTGGCGGAGCGGCTCGACGCGGTGGACGGGATCCTGGTGGTGGACTCTCCGGCCGGGGGCCCGACCCGGGTGACGGCGGAGCTGCCGTGGCGGGGACGGCGCTAGCCGAACCGACCAGCGGAGCTGCCATGGCGAGGGACGGCACCAGCCGAACCGACCAGCGGGACCGCTCCGGCGTGACCGGCCGGTCGACGGGGGCCGGGCCCGCAAGACCGGGGCCGGGCCCGCAAGACCGGGGCCCGAGCCCGCATGACCGGGGGCCCGCATGACCGGGCCACCCCTGTAACGGCGGGCGCCGCAACCGGGCGGGCCCCGTAACCGGGCGGCCCCTGGCCTGCAGGCCCCAGCATGACCTGCAGGACCGCCCTGCATCGCTCTCGCGGCGCACGTCTTCCACAGCTCAGCGGCCCACGTTTTCCACAGCCCAGGCACGCGGCGGTCATTGCTGGAATGCTGGACTTGTCGCAAGAGCGGGCATGGTGCCGGCGTGGGCTGTGGGGGGCCGAAGATCGTGGAGGACAGAGTGCGGGTGGTCATCGCCGAGGACTCGGTGCTGCTCAGGGAGGGGCTGACCCGGCTGCTGACCGACCGTGGGCACGCGGTCGTGGCCGGGGTCGGTGACGGCGAGGCGTTGATCAAGACCATTGCCGAGCTGGCGGCGCAGGGCGAGTTGCCGGACGTCGTCGTGGCGGATGTGCGGATGCCGCCCACCCACACCGACGAGGGGGTGCGGGCGGCGGTGCAGCTGCGCAAGGCACACCCGGGTGTCGGCGTGCTCGTGCTGTCGCAGTACGTGGAGGAGCGCTATGCCACGGAGCTGCTGGCCGGTTCCAGCCGCGGGGTGGGCTATCTGCTCAAGGACCGGGTGGCCGAGGTCCGCGAGTTTGTGGACGCGGTGGTGCGGGTCGCGGAGGGCGGTACGGCTCTCGACCCGGAGGTGGTCGCGCAGTTGCTGGGGCGCAGCCGGAAGCAGGACGTGCTCGCCGGGCTCACCCCGCGGGAGCGTGAGGTGCTGGGGCTGATGGCGGAGGGCCGGACCAACTCGGCGATCGCCCGTCAGCTCGTCGTGAGCGACGGAGCCGTGGAGAAGCACGTCAGCAACATCTTCCTCAAGCTCGGTCTGTCCCCGAGCGACGGCGACCATCGCCGGGTGCTCGCGGTCCTGACGTACCTGAACTCGTGAGCGCGGGGTGAGCAGGCCGGTGAGTGGTCCCGGGACCTCCGCCGCGGTCGGGCGGCGCACGGCCGTCGCCACGCCCGCTGCTGCCGTCGGCTCGGTCGGGCCCGGGGCCGCCGCCGCTGGTGGGTCCCCGTGCGCGGCCGGGCCCCGTCGTCCGGGCGGCCCGATGTCCCGGCCGCACCCTCCGCGACCGGGGGCCGGCCTGCGCAGCCACGCCCCCGTCCCCCGAACGGACGAGAAACCGAAAGCCGAGTGGCGGGCGTCCTCTCCGTTGCCGGGCCGGAGAAGCCGCGGCGCGGCAGGGTCGGGGGGCGGTCCCGAAGAGGTCCATCATGCAAATGTCCAGCAGACGTCAACCCCTGCAGACGTAGGGTTGAGCCTGGGATGGTCTGCGGGAGACCACGCCCCGGACAGCCGCCTCGAGGGAGGTCCAGTTCAGTGACCAGCCAGGTCAGCAGCCCAGCGGAGCAGGCCGACGGAGCCGTCGTAGGAGAGCAGCGCAAACCGGCGGGAGCCAAGGACGTCCGCCGGCTGGATCGGGTGATCATCCGGTTCGCGGGGGACTCGGGCGACGGGATGCAGCTCACCGGCGACCGCTTCACCTCCGAGACCGCGTCGTTCGGCAACGATCTGTCCACCCTGCCGAACTTCCCTGCCGAGATCCGCGCCCCCGCCGGCACCCTGCCCGGCGTCTCCTCCTTCCAGCTGCACTTCGCCGACCACGACATCCTCACCCCCGGCGACCAGCCCACTGTCCTGGTCGCCATGAACCCCGCCGCGCTGAAGGCCAACATCACCGACATGCCCCGCGGCGCGGAGATCATCGTCAACACCGACGAGTTCACCAAGCGGGCCCTGCAGAAGGTCGGTTACACCGCCTCCCCCCTGGAGGACGGCTCGCTGGACGGCTACCACCTGCACCCGGTACCGCTGACCACGCTGACCGTCGAGGCACTGGCGGACTTCGGCCTGACCCGCAAGGAAGCCGAGCGCAGCAAGAACATGTTCGCGCTCGGTCTGCTCAGCTGGATGTACCACCGGCCCACCGAGGGCACCGAGGCCTTCCTGAAGACCAAGTTCGCGAAGAAGCCGGACATCGCCGCAGCGAACATCGCCGCATTCCGGGCCGGCTGGAACTTCGGGGAGACCACGGAGGACTTCGCCGTCTCCTACGAGGTCGCGCCCGCCGCCACCGCTTTCCCACCCGGCACGTACCGCAACATCTCCGGCAACCTCGCCCTCGCCTACGGCCTGATCGCCGCGAGCCGCCAGGCGGACCTGCCGCTGTTCCTGGGTTCCTACCCGATCACACCGGCCTCGGACGTGCTGCACGAGCTGAGCCGGCACAAGAACTTCGGCGTGCGCACCTTCCAGGCCGAGGACGAGATCGCCGGGATCGGCGCGGCGCTGGGCGCCGCCTTCGGCGGCTCGCTCGCCGTCACCACCACCTCCGGCCCCGGTGTCGCCCTGAAGGCCGAGACCGTCGGTCTGGCGGTCTCCCTTGAGCTGCCGCTGCTGATCGTCGACATCCAGCGCGGCGGCCCCTCCACCGGTCTGCCCACCAAGACCGAGCAGGCGGACCTGCTGCAGGCGATGTACGGACGCAACGGCGAGGCACCGGTCCCGATCGTCGCGCCGCGCACACCCGCCGACTGCTTCGACGCGGCTCTGGAGGCGGCCCGTATCGCGCTCACCTACCGCACCCCGGTGATGCTGCTCTCCGACGGCTACCTGGCCAACGGCAGCGAGCCCTGGCGCATCCCCGATCTGGACGAGCTGCCG
>NZ_JBAGKH010000041.1:0-42236 GCF_036689765.1 Streptomyces poriticola | reverse complement strand
CATCACCTTCGATGGCCGGCTCCCCGCAGGCCCGTCAGTAACCCCAACCACCCTGGATACACCGCTCGTTTGACAGGCCCGCCCGACCAGCGATGCCGCCCGTGAGCTAAGCTGGGCGCCGACACGCCGCCTGGCCGGATGTACAACCTTGCCCGGAGTTCTGATAGTTGTGATCCTCAAGCACTCCAGAGAGCAGCCGCCACGGCCGGACCGCAACTGCGGCTGAGCCGCACCGGGAAAGGGAAACCCATGTCCATAGTTGAGCTGAACACCAATCTCGGCCGCATTGTCCTAGAACTCGCCGATACCAAAACGCCCAAGACTGTTGAGAATTTCCTGACGTACGTACGCAACGGACACTACGACGGCACGATTTTTCACCGGGTGATCGACGGTTTCATGATCCAGGGAGGTGGCTTCACCCCGGACATGACCCAGAAGCCCACCCTGGCACCGATCGAGAACGAGGCCTCTGACGGGCTGAAGAACACCGCCTACACAGTGGCGATGGCGCGGACGAGCGATCCCCACTCCGCGACAGCCCAGTTCTTCATCAGCGTTTCGGACAACGGCTTCCTCGACTTCACGGCAGCGACCCCGAAAGGCTGGGGATACACCGCGTTCGGCCAGGTCACTGCGGGCCACGATGTCGTCGACTCCATCAAGCAGGTCAAGACGGGCACCCTCCGCGGCCACCAGGACGTGCCCACGGAGCCTGTAGTGATCGAATCCGCCAGGATTCTCGGCTGACGGATACGACAGGTAGCGGAGCTCGTAACACGATCATGATCGATGCTTCTTGAGCCGTCGCCAGCAGATGAGGCTGCAGGCCGGCGAGACGAAGGCGTCGTGGAGTTCGGTCCGCCGTTCCCGGCGGACGGCGAGGCGCTTGAACCGGTGGAGGAGGGCGAAGGTCTGCTCGACGACGTAGCGGAGCTTGCCCGGCCCCACCCCTCGATGTTCGGGGCACCCCTGCGGGAGATCACCGGCAGGATCCGGCGCTTGCGCAGTTCGTGGCGGTTGGGGTCGGAGTCGTAGCCCTTGTCGCCGAGCAGGGCCTGGGGGCGTCGGCGGGGCCGTCCTGGGCGGCCTGCGACAAGCGACTGCCTCAGGCCCTGTGTTGCCGTGCATGCACGAGCACTCGTGTCCACGCTACGACGATCCCGTGATAGTTGGGATCCATGTCCAGCGCCTTCCGGTAACGATCGGGCCTGACCGGCCAATGGATCTGGGCCTCCACGTGATCGTCCAAGGCGTCCAGCGCGTCGGCCTCGACCAAGTCGATCAGGGCAGACAAGCTCGGGGCACCGAACGCCGAGTATCGGTCGAGTTGTCCGGGTAGCAGAACGTTACCCGCTCGATCTGGAGACATTCGCCGACGGCAGCTGTGCGGTTCCTGTGGCCGTGACCGGACCGGCGACCCAGCGTTTGTCACCCACCGTGGAGCTCTCCTTGAGCTCCAGGAGACGGACTTCGTCGGTGTAGTCGCCCACGGGGACGATGACCCGGCCGGGGCGTGGCTTGGAGTGGATCTCCCCGTTCTCACCGATGACGAAGGTCATCCGTGATCGCTTCTCCGGGTCGTCGCTCGTGCAGGGCCGGATCCCCACGTCCGTGGTGTCTCCGTCGACCTTGAGGCAGAATCCGGGGTCGGCCTCGTTGTGCAGGTGTCCGTCGGTGTCGAACTTCCATCGCTGGGTGGTGCCCGAACCGCACGGAGCGGCGACGGCGTTGACACGTTTGTCCACCACCTGGTTCTCCACGTCCAGGCACAGCCCGGTGGCCGCATGGACGATCCGGGAGGGCTTGCCGAGGGGAACCGGCGAGGGAGGCTCCCCTTCCGGATCCGGAGTCGGTCCGCCCGACGGCGCTGTGTCGTGGGAGCGCGAGGGGGTGGTGGACGGGTTCGGGTCGGCCGACCGGCTGGGCTCGGGGCCCGCGAGACCGCTGAGGCCCCAGCTCTCGGGCAGGACGTCGGGAGCCGCTACCGCGGCCCCCGTGGCCACGGCGACGATCGCGGCGATGCCGCCGACGGCCTTGACGGTCCGGCGTTCCGGCACGGATCGATGGGCGGGTCGGGGACGGCTGGGACTCTTCAGGACCTCGACCAGTGCTGTCGGCACGTCGAGCGGGGTCTTCTGGCTGTCCGTGCCGAGGACGGTGCCCTGCCCGGACGACGTGGTCTCAGCAGTGGTGCGCATCGGGACGCGTTCGGTGTAGGCGGCGCCGCCCCACAGCAGCAGTCCCTCGGCCAGTAGGAGCCGTGGACCTGCGGACATTCTCGTAAGCCTGGACAGCAGGCCCGTGCAGTTGGTGCAGTGGGCCAGATGCGCGGCCAGATCCGGGTGCGGGATGCCGCCCCGCTCCTGAGCGGCGGCCTCGATGATGCGCTTGAAGCCGTGGCATTCTGCTGTGCCGCGGAGCGACAGGTGCTCCTGCACATAGGCATCCCGCATCGCGACCTGGGCTTTGGCCGCGAGATCGGGGACGGCGTCTGAGGTCGTGCCCAGGTGTGTGGCGACTTCGGAGTGCGGCTCGTCGTCGACGACGGCGTACCACAGGGCGGACCGCAGCCGTTCCGGCAGCTGGTAGAAGGCGCTGGCCATGGCGTTGGGCGGTTCGGACCCGCCGGTGACGTGCACCGTCTGCGCCCAGGCCAGGAAATCGGGCTGCAGCTGGCTCCGCCGGTCGTCAGCGGCCCAGGCGAGCGCGGCTTCGCGGACGTGTGTCAGCGCGTGGTGACGCCAGGTCCCTGACGGGTCGACCCCTTCCCGGACCTCCTTCATCGCCCGGGAGAACGCCTCGCCGGCGAGCCGTCGGCCAGCCGGATCGCCGGCGGTGTGCAACTGCGCGTAGGCCGCGACGGCGGGCAGATGTCTGCGCTGCAGCTCTCGGATGGCCGGCCCCTCGGCCTCGGTGCCGGAGCGAAGGCACTCGACGAGGTCGGTCTCGGGGAGAAGGCCGTGATCCACCCTTTCCTGGGGAGTGGGTCCGTCTGCCGTGTCCGAATGCGTCACCACAGGGCCTCGCTTCCTCGAATCTCCCACGCCGGGTGGGCAAGAGCTCACATGGCACGAGAACGTCCTGGCACGGCCAGGCCTGCACCCGGCCGGAGGGTGATCTCATACAGAGGGCACACCCTTCATACGGCTCCGGCATGCGCACTGTTCAGCTTCACACGGGCGCCCGCACCGTGCTGGAAGAGGGGATGCTCAATATGAGCTCGTACCACGATCTTGTTGAGGTGTCCTGGTTGGGCGTGACCGATGTGACGATTCGACCGTTCGGGAGGGTGTGCGTGCTCGGCCGTGGATCGTGCATGACGACTTGTGGATGCTGATCGAGCCGCTTCTGCCGCCTTGGCCCGAGAAGTCGCCGGGCCGCGACCGGTGGCGGACCGGCTGTGCGTGCAGGGCATCCTGTACGTCCTCCACCACGACATAGCCTGGCAACTCCTACCCCTGGAGCTCGGGTTCGGCTCCGGGCAGACCTGCTGGCGGCGCCTGGAGCGGTGGCAGCAGGCCGGGGCCTTCGACCAGCTGCACCGCATACTGCTTTCCGAACTGAACGCTGCCGGCGAGCTCGACTGGTCCCGTGCGTGCGTGGACGGGCTCCCGCGTCCACGCGAAAGAGGGGAGCCGACACCGGTCCGTCGCCGGTCGACCGGCGGAAGACGGGCAGCAAACACCATCCGATCTGCGACGGCCGCGGCACCCCGCTCGAGGTCATCACCACCGCGGCCACTGTCAACGACGTCTTTGCCGCGGGCGAGGTCGAGGAGGGGATGGACCCCAGGACGGTAGGGACCCCAGTCCAGGTCGGGGTCCGTTGGCGTCAGACGGCCGAGAATCTCGAACAGCGGGAGATCGTGGCGCGCGGAGAGCTCCATGAGCTCGCCGGCGATGGCGTCGCGTTCGCCGGTACGCCCGGGGTGCTGGAAGGACTGCACGAAACGGGCGTTGAGCGCGAGTACCACCACGTTGGGGTCGTGGAGGTCTCGGGCGATTTGTTCGGCTTCCCCCGCCGCCTCGTCGGCCCAAAGGTCTCGGGTTCCGCGATGCTCGAGTGCGATGGTGGCCAGGAGACGCGCTCGAAGCGCTGGTGAAGCCCCTGGTCCCAGCCGGTGCAGAGTGCGTTGAGTGGTTGCTACCAGGGCCTCGGACCGTTCGGGGTCATCGGCGCGCGTCCAGATGGGCGGGGCTTGCCGAGCCTGGGGCTGCCCGCCGGCGCACGAGCGGTGAGGCGATGCGTGCACCGGCGGTGCAACCGGACCGGACCGGTTGCTCACCTGCTCCGGGCCGATCCGGTCGGTCCGCTCGCGGACCTTCGGGGCGCGTCGCTCAGGAAGGCCGGCGGACCTTCAGCCAGACGCGGCCTCATGCGACGAGCAGCCCGATCCCGCCGAGGGTGTAGCCCATCATTGCGGCCAGCAGGGGGATCTGGCCGGCCACGGCCCGGTCCGGGGGGAAGAGCCGTACCGACCGGTCGTGCGCAGCCACGACACCGAGGACGTGCCCCGTGACGACAGCGGTGACCTGCAGCGTGGCAAGGCCGTCGGGGCCGAGAGGTCCGTCCCGTGCGGCCACCGGGCCGTGACCCGCCGCCGTCATGACCGCACGCGGGCCCTCCGTGGTGAACAGCGAGAAGTAGTGGGCGATGAGATAGCCCACGGCGATCGGCAGCAGGGAGTGGGCGAAAGCGGTGAGCGGCTGGGGCACCGGACCGGCGGTGAGGCGGACCGCACCCGCGCAAACACCGTAGAGAGCGGCGATGGCGGCCACGGTCCCCAACAGCCCTAGGAGAGCTGTCGTGGTGGGGCCCGCAGGCGAGGTCTGCAGCACGGCGATCCACGCAGGCGCGTCCGACATACCGTCATAAGCGGTGCTGCCGAGCAGCACACACATGACGGCCACGAGCCCGGGGGCGCGGGGAGTGCCGTCGAGGCCCTGCAGAGGACTGCGCAGGACGAGCTGCCCGTCGGCCCTGCGCGCCAGCGGAGCCAGCCGGGCGAGGAGTGCGGAGTAGACGTCGAACGCGTCGCACCGGTCGAACCAGTGGCTGCCGAAGACCGCCGCCCCTGCCAGCTGTACGGCCGCGTAGGTCACCAGGAAGAGGAGCAGAGCCGTTCTCGAGGCGGGGTGGGGGGAGGCCAGCTCCAGCCACGTGAAGGCCAGCAGCCCGGCCGCCGCAGGCCAGTACCCGAGCTGCCGGGGCAGCTGTCTGCTTCCCCTGCGCGGATCACGGCGCGCCGTCCGGCAGCCGAGAGCATGCAGCGTGCGCAGCGGGTTCAGCAGCCGCCACACCGGGCCGAACAGCAGTGACGCGGGTACGAGACCCACCCAGAACAGGACGTAGACCACTGCGGGTGCCGGGTTGCGGTCGGCGTCGTTCGGGCCCAGCAGCAGATGAAGCAGCACCACGGCGGCAGCGGCGAGCCCGAGTCCCCGCGCCGCGCCGCGCACGACGCGCGCTTGTGCCGCACGCTGCACCGGGACCGGCAGGGGGCGGCCGGCGCGGTCGCCCCGGAAGCGGGGGGCCGGCCAGAGCAGTCCCAGGGCGAGGAAGGAGACGAGCAGCGCGGCGAACGCTCCGGCGTATGCGTGGAAGGCGGAGACCGGCAGGTCGTGGCGGGCGCCGACGCCGTGGGCGAGCGGGGTCACGGCGATCACCGGACGGCGAGCTGCGTCAGTACGAGGCCGGACCGGTGCGTCTCCACCTCGTACAGGCCCGACCGGTCCAGGAGCACCTGAAGGGTGACGGTGCGGCCGGCCGTGAGCACGGCCGAGCGGTCCACTCCGTGGACGTGCAGTTCGTCGTCGGTGTCGCTGGTGACGCGGAGGGTGAGCCGTTCGCCCTTCCTCAGCTCGATGCGTCCGGGTTTCGGGCTGACGACGCCTCCTGCGACGGTGATGTCGACCGTCCTGCCGGAAGGCTTCTGTTCCTGGTCCGGCCCCAAGGGCGGTGGGGCGGTACTGGACAGGGGCACGCTGTCCTGGACCGGTTTGCCGTCCAGAGACCACACGGTGTGGTCGTCGGCGTGCAGCCTGACGGTGAGCATCTGCGAGCCGGCGGGTACGTCGGCCGAGGGCAGATGGTGCCGGTCGCCGTACACCCGTGCGACCTCTGCGCCGTCCAGCAGCAGACGAGCGTGGCCGCTGCCCAGGACCGCCGCCCCGCCCACGCTGTCCGGGCTGAAACGGAACCGTCGGACGTCGAGCCGGATGTTCCATCCGTCGTGCGTATCGGCCCGGACGGTCACGGTGACGGCGGGAGCGTCCTTGGCGGGCACCTGCCGGAGCCGCTCGTGACGGCTTCTGCCCTCGGTGGGCAGCAGCGTGCCTGCCGGGCCGGGGACCGTGTCGTGGTTCGTTCCGGGCCTGTGGTGGGTGTCGGGGCGCTCCGTGCAGCCGGCGCAGAGACCGGCGGCGAGGACGAGGGTGCCAAAGATACCGGCCGTCCGGAGCGTGTGCGCCAGTCGCCGCCCGCTCACGGCATCACCCGGGCGGTCCGGCCAGCGGCCGCCCCGGAGGAGGATCCGGCGCCTGCCGGCCGGGCCGCGGCCACCACCGCCCAGACGACCCAGACCAGCCCCAGCAGGCCGCGCGGCCACGCCGGGCCGAGCGGTGTCCACGGGATCATGAGCACCGCCTGGTCGAAGGCGTCCAGCAGGGTCAGCAGGCCGAGCATCACGGTCGTCCAGCCGAAGAGGCGACGCGTGCCCCGCAGCGCGAGTCCGGTGACGGCCCACCAGGTCCCGAGCAGCAGCAGGGCGAGCGGCGGTACCACCGTCGGGGCAAGTGTGGCTGTCTCCCCGGCGACGTCCAGGGCCAGACCGGCCGCGCCGAGCGCGGTCACCGCGGTGACCCAGCGGTGGTGGCGCAGTCTGCGCCACCACAGCAGTCCACCGACCGCCGCGAGCACGACGGCGATGCCGAGAGCGAGCTGCACCTCGATGCGTTCGATCCCGCGGGCTCCGTACCAGTCGCAGCCCACGGGCAGCCGCCGTTCCCTGACGCTGTACTCGGAGCACACCATCAGCTGGGCGACCTTCACCGGTTCACCCACGATGCGGTGCGAACCGCCGGACACCGCCCCCGCCCTGTCGCCGCACCGCGGAAGGGTGCGCGGGCTGCTGCCTCGGACCTTCTGCCAGCAGTTGCCCCGCCCCTGGCCGTCCCACCAGACATCGGTTGCATTGGGGCGGGCCCTGCCGTCCTTCGTCGTGCCGAGGCGGTTGTCGTGGAAGCGGTTGTGGTGCGAGGTGTCGGCCTGCCGCGACCAGGCTTCGTCGCCGCGGACGAACGCGGGGACCGCGTTGAGGTGGAACGCGGTCCGCCGGTGTCCGTAGACCCAGTTGCCCTCGAAGACATTCCAGTTCCCTCCCGCCACCAGGACTCCGGTGCCGGGCGGCACCGACGTCTGGGGGCAGACGACGCCCTGCTCGTAGCCCCGCTCGGCGGGCGGCCGGTCGCACGTGCCGTCCTTCACATACCGGTAGTAGTCCTGGTTGTTGTCGTGGATGAGGTTGCGTTCGAACCTGGCGTGGTTCTGCGGCAGGCCCGGGTGACCGGGAAACGCACTGTCCATCGAGGCGCCGGCCATGTTGTTGTCGAACTCGTTGTCATGGGCCCAGACCGAGTCGCCGGCGGTCCCCGAGTAGCCGAGCAGGTTGTGGTGGCTGCGGCAGCCGGTGATCTCGATCGAGTAGCGCGGTACGTCGTAGCCGCGCCCGGCGTTGATGTCCGAGGCGCTGCCCGGGTAGATCCCCGAGTCGCCGTTCCCGTACGACTCGCAGTTGCGGTACAGGCCGTGGTCGCTGGCGAAGGTGAGGAAACCGTATTCGTCGTTCCAGCGGGTGAGCACGGTGTCGATGACGAAGCCGTCGACTCCCAGTATGTACAGCGAGTTGAAGGTGGTGCGCTGGGCGGTGAAATTTCGGAAGTAGATGCCGTCGGAGCCGTCCGCGCGGATCGCGTTGAGCTTGCGGTAGCCGGCGTCCACGACGACGTCGCGCGGGTCCGCCCCGGTGCCCTCGATCTGCAGGTCCTGCTTCCCGAGAACGGCAACGAGATTCTGATTGTGGGGGCACTGCTTCTGTTGCGCGTAGGACAGCACCTGGTAACCCAACGCCGCCCTGGGAGCCTTGAGCCGGGCACACCTGCCCGTCGGCTCCGGCTGCGAGGGCTCCTCCTCGTAGCGCCCGGGCAGGACGGCGATGTTCGTTCCCGGCCGGTCGGCCGCATCCACCGCCTGCTGCAGGTGCCGGAAGCCGTCACGCTCGCACCGCTCGTACAGCCGCAGGTTGCGCTCCCGCAGCGCGGCCGGGAACCGGGCGATGCGCTGCTCGAAGTCCGTCCTTCCGGTCTTGCAGACCAGCAGGTCCGGCTCACCCCCGCGGTAGACGGGTACGCTGCCCGATCCGTCGGGGAAGGCGACTTCACGCTCCTCGTGGGCCTGAACACCCGGCGACGCGCCCAGGAGAACCGCGCCTGTCATGCAGAGTCCCATCAGCATTCGACGTGTCCACGTCATTCGCATGGCGTGCAAAGGTAGAGCACGTTCCGTGTATAGGGAAGGCGTCCTGTGGTCGAAGGAGTCGGCGCGGCGGGGCGAGGCGGCCGTGCCACCCGCCCTGCCGGCACGTCCTGCGGTGACGGGCGGGCAGCGGGCGCGAGATTGCGTCGGACCCGGGGTGCTCGTGGCGGTGATCCCTGCACGTACCCCGCCACCACGGCGGCGGGGCGGCCGTCCACGCGCGAGCGTCGAGGGGCGCGCGACGGCCGCGCCATCCTCCCGGGGCCGCCCGCCCAGGCCGGGGCGACGAGGTCCGGCAGCGGATGCCCGACCGCACCGGCCGCACAGCTTCGGGAGCGCCGGCCCGAGCGGGTCCACGGCCTGCTCGTCGGGACCCCGGCTGCGACCGCTTCGCCGGTCCTTGTGGGTGCTGGCCCTGTTGGACGGCTGTTCGAGCTCGAGTACCGCCCGAAGTCCGGCACCCGGCCGCCGTCGGGATCCGCCCCGCCGTCGCCCTGCCCGTGCGCCGTTCGCCGCCCCGGCGACCGCGCCGGTGGGGCGGGTCGGTTCAGGCGAAGCGCTGCTGCGCAGAGCCGTCGCAGGCGCGCAGGTGCAGCTCGCCCCGGGGAGCGGTGAGCGTCAGGCACATGCGCGTCGCCGCCTTCGGCCGGATGGTCCCCTCGACGAGGGCGAAGCGCTGGTTCTCCTGCCCGTGGCAGTTCCACAGGTGCGGGGACGCGCCGGCGGTGTAGTCGCTGCGGGGCATGTCCAGGCAACGGTCGTGTGTGAGGGCGCTGTGCACCATGCCTCGCCCGGGGTCGTACCACCATGCCTGGTTGCGGCCGCCGTGGCAGTCCCAGCCGGCGATGTGCGAGCCGTTCGCGGTCTTCGAGCGGTACACGTCGATGCAGCCGCCGGTCGCCTCGTTGCGCAGAGGGCGGAGCATGTCGTCCCACGCGCCTTCGTAGAGCACCGGCTTGCCCGTGCTTGCCGGGTCTGCGCAGCTCGCCTCGCGCCAGTCGACGGCGTGCAGCTGGGTCAGGCATGCCGCGAAGGCGCCGTGGCCGCGGCCGTTCGGGTGGAAGGACTGGCGCAGGGAGTTGGCATCGGGCGGGAAGGGGTTGAGAAGGTCGATGGTCAGCCCTCGCGCCCAGGCGTTGTCCATGCACACCTCGTGCCCGTGGAAGAGGCGGGAATTGTCGAGGTAGACCGCACCGGCGCGGCGCGCTGCCTCGCGTATTCCGCGCTCGAAGGCGGGTACGGCCGTGTTGCGGCCCCAGGCCGCGTCCGAGTCGTGGCCGGTGCATCCGCCCCACAGCTTCCCCCTGAAGCCGGGGTTGTCGTAGACGTCCGGGCCGATGGGGCTGGGGTAGCCCATGACGACCAGCTGGTAGTCGGTGTCCGCGTACCCGGCCCCGCGCATCACGGTCCGCAGGTCCCGTGCGGCCCTCTCGACCTTGGGCGTCAGTGCGTCGACCCGCGCCTGCCAGCCGGGACCGTAGGTGGGTTCGCAGGGCCCCTTGAAGAGCAGCCAGCGCTTGACGCAGTCGGTCATGACGGAGCCGAAACGCAGGTCGTCGTTGGCCCCGACGACCAGGAGCACCATCTTCACGGTGGTGTTCCGTGCCTTGATGGCAAGATGGTCGCTCTGGACGAGCTCGTCGGCGTGCTGCTTGGTGCCGCCGATGACGATGTGGCCCGTCCGGGCCCCGGAGCAGGCGAGGTTGTAGCTTCTGTCCGTGCCGATACGGGTGCGGTGGATCGCCGCGTCGGGGGAGCGGTGGCACCAGTTGTCGGGCCCGTCGGTACCCCGCTCGTAGGTGCCGATGCCCTCGCCGGATATCTCGCTGTCGCCCAGCGAGGCGACCGAGGTCAGCCGGTCGTCGAAGGGACGCTCGGCAGGGTTCCCGTACAGCGATGTCGCCTCCGCCGCCCGGATGCGCTCCAGCTCCGCCGGTAACGGCGTCGAGACGGGTGCCGGGGTACCGGCCCCGTCGGCCGACGCCGTGCCCGCCAAGCCGCCGAGAACGGTCACCGACGCGGCGACGACCGCGAGTGCGTGTCTGAGCCTGTGTCTTCTGCGGTACATGCCCGCCTCCTGAAAGTTGGGGGTTACCCCTGGTTACTTACGGGTGGCTGAAACGGCTGGGAACACCGAGAACAGGACAAAGAAGGCCGGGTCGATTCCCACACCCTCCGCTGTTGCGTTCCGCAGACCCCGAAGGGACGGCAGCGCGTTGCGCTGTCGGGCCTTCCGGATCCGACGGCCGCCGCCGGCAACCGGCCGCCCTGCCCCGGCCACCCTTCCGTCGTGGTGTCCGGCCGCCACGGCCTCCGGCAGGTCGCCGTCCGGGCCGGAGCGGGCAAGTATCAACACCCGTGTCCCCGCCGGGCCTTGTGGAGTGAGTTGAGCTCAGCTCAAGGTGCCGGGGTGACCCGACCCACATGGCCGAGAGGTGCCGCCTCACGGGAGCTGCTGCGGCAGGCCGCCGCCGAGGAACTCGCGGAGAACGGCACCCTGGAGGTCGCCGCCGTCGCCGCCCGCGCCGGAATCAGCACAGGTCTGCCCTACCGGTACTTCGGCACCCGCAACGGCCTGCTCATCACCGTGGTCGGCGGTCCAGCACACTTCACACGTCTGCGTCCCCGTCCTGCGGGGCTCACGGAGGGGGTGTCCCACAGTGGAAGGGGGTGGTAGAAGAACAGGTGGGTACACATCACGGGCAGCCAATGCAGACGGCCCGCCACCCGCACTCCGGACTCGTCAGCGTGCGCCACCGCGGCAGCGGCCAGACGGTCCGTGACCTGTGTCTCGACACCTGCGAGGCCCTCGTGCGCGCGGTCCAGGACGGACAGGACGGTGCCGGTGGAGAGGGGCAGACCGAACAGGGCGTCCATCGACTCGGCCAGGCGCTTGGCCGGCAAGTGCTGGTAGGCCGACAGGTAGCAGACCGCCGCCCGTACCCCGGCCCCATACACGGTGGCCGCGCCGACCTGCCCGGGAGCCGTCGCGGTCGTGGTGCGTCCGCAGCCGCAGACCCTCCGGCGCAGCCGGTGCTCGGTCACCTCAGAGCGGATCTCGGGCAGATCGAAGACCTGCCGGGCCCGATAACCCGCACTCGGCCCACCCCCGAGTCCGGCCCCGCAGCCGCCGCACTCGGCGGGATGATGATCGACGCTCACATCCGGGACGGCGACCTGCTGCAGCCGCCCGCCGGATCCCCCTTGGCCCGGCCCGGCCTGCGCCCGGAGGGCTTGCGCAGCCCATCACAGGACGGCGGCTTGGAAGAGTTGTGCGAGTCCGCCGCGACCTGCCGCTCCAACTCCGCGATCCGCTCCGTCTGCTGAGCGATCGCCTCCGCCTGAGCGGACACCAGCAGCTTCAACTCCATCACCGGAGCGGCCAGTTCCTCGTACGAGGGCGGCGACTGGGCGGAGGACACAAGATCAACCTACCGGACCACCCGACCGAGCCACACCAGATCACCGCAGCTCCCGAGCAGTCCTTGACAGCTACCATGGCGGCGGCGGTCGGCCGCCGCCGCCATGCCGATGCCGAGCTCTATTCGTCGGCCTTCTCGACGTCGGCCTTCGTACGACTGGCCAGGCGCTCATAGCGCTGCCTCGCCGCCTGCGAGGTTTCGAGGCCGAGACCGAACGCGATCTCCGACCAAGTCATCCCACGGCCATGCGCCATCTTGAGAATTCCGACCTCCACTTCGTCCATCTCGGCACGAGCGAGCGGGAGAAGACTCAACGCGGCCGTGATGTCCGCGCGATCCACCTCCGGTTCCTCTCCCTCGAGCTGCGCCGCCCCACTGAGCAGGAACGACACAAGCCTGACCGCCTCATACGGGCTGATCATGTGAGACTGGGTCTGCCGACGACGCTGTCCGTCGGTGACCGCATGCCGTTCGGCGATGCGGAAAAGAGAGGTGTACGCACGCTGCACTCTGGCTTCGTGCGCGCTCGGGGCGGTGAAGGCATCGGCTGATTGCGGCGGAATCGATGACATACAGCAACCCTGACATGTAAACATCTTGTTGTCAACGGACTGTTTTCGAACTGATATTCCCATCTGAGGTCGGCGCGGCATCGGCCAACGAACGAGGCCTCATGTCGGTCCAGTGAGCGGCGACGTACTCCAAGCAGGCCGCCCTGTCGGTCTCGCCGTGGACAATCGACCAGCCCGCAGGGATCTCGGCGAAGGCCGGCCAGAGGGAGTGCTGCCCCTCCACGTTCACCACCACGAAGAAGCTGCCGTCTTCCTTGTCGAACGGGTTGCTCATGACGTCCTACCTTTCCAAGGGGCTCTGTTGCGGAAGTGGCCATCGTGTGCGGTCTCTTGCGCGTCGTGCCCTCAGACCGCCCCTGCCTGCGGCACCGCGGGCGACCGAAAGCGGTTGAAGGCTCCGACGTGCCTGGCGCGCATCTCCTCGTCCCGCACGCCCAGGCCTTCCGTGGGCGCCAGGCACAGGACCCCCACCTTGCCGTGGTGCACGTTGCCGTACACGTCGAAGGCGGCCTGTCCGGTCTCCTCCAAGGGATAGACCTTCGAGAGCGTGGGGTGGATCCTGCCCTTCGCGACGAGCCGGTTGGCCTCCCAGGCCTCACGGTAGTTCGCGAAGTGGGAACCGATGATCCGCTTCAACGACATCCACAAATATCGATTGTCGTACTGATGTTCATAGCCCGAGGTGGAGGCGCAAGTGACGATCGTGCCGCCCTTCCGCGCAACGAACACGGACGCGCCGAAGGTCTCGCGGCCCGGATGCTCAAAGACGATGTCCACGTCCTCACCTCCGGTCAGCTCTCGGATGCGCTTGCCGAAACGCTTCCATTCCGGGGGGTCCTGGGTGTTCTCGTCTCGCCAGAACCGGTAGCCCTCGGCATCACGGTCGATGATCGCCTCAGCACCCATGGAGCGGCAGATCGCCGCCTTCTGCGGCGTCGACACCACACAGACCGGGATGGCACCGCCTGCCAGTGCCAGCTGTGTGGCGTACGAACCCAGGCCGCCGCTCGCGCCCCAGATCAGCACGTTGTCGCCCTGCTTCATCTGCGCACCGTTGCGCGACACCAGCTGTCGGTAGGCCGTGGAGTTGACGAGTCCTGGCGCGGCAGCCTCCTCCCAGGTCAAGTGCCGGGGCTTCGGCATCAGTTGGTTGGACCTCACCAATGCGAGCTCCGCCAGACCGCCGAAGTTGGTCTCGAAGCCCCAGATGCGCTGCTCGGGGTCCATCATGGTGTCGTCGTGGCCGTCGCTCGACTCCAGCTCCACGCTCAGACAGTGCGCCACGACCTCGTCACCGGGCTTCCACACCTGCACCCCGGGGCCGGTCCGCAGCACCACGCCGGCCAGGTCGGAGCCGATCACGTGGTACGGCAGGTCGTGCCGCTTCGCCAGTTTGCCGCGCCGGCCGTAGCGCTCCAGGAAAGCGAAGGTCGGCAGCGGCTCGAAGAGGGAAGACCACACGGAGTTGTAGTTGACCGAGGAGGCCATCACCGCCACCAGGGCTTCGCCCGGGCCCAGTTCGGGCACCGGCACCTCGTCCAGATGCAGTGACTTGCGCGGGTCCTTGCCGGCCGGGTCGACACCGGTGAACATCTCCGTCTCGTCCTTGTGCACGGTGATGGCGCGGTAGGACTCGGGGAGCGGCAGGGCCGCGAAGTCCGCGGCGGTCGCCTCGGCCGACAGGATGGCGCTGAGAATCTCGTTCACAGGCTCAGGCCACCGCTCCGGAGGTGGAACCGAGCCGCCGTATCGTGGCCTCGATCCGGGCCAGCACGGCCTGCTGCTGCGCCACCAGGTAGAAGTGTGCGCCGGGGTACACCTGGAGTTCGAAGGCTCCGTCCGTCTCCTCTGCCCAGGTCCGGGCCTCGTCTGGGGTGACCCGGGGGTCGGCGTCGCCCGTCATCACGACGAAGGGGCAACTCAGCCGGGGGCCGGGGGTGCGCTGGTAGGTCTCCACCGCACGGTAGTCGGCCCGCAGCGCGGGCAGGATCATCCGCAGTACCTCCTCGTCCTGGAGCAGGGCCGCGTCGGTGCCGTCGAGCTTGGTGACCTCCGCGATCAGCCGCTCGTCGTCTCCCTTGTGGACGGTTTCCGTCCGCTGGATGGACGGGCCCCGGCGGCCAGAGACGAAGAGCACCGCGGGTGGCCGCCCGGCAGCCTCCAGGAGCCGGGCCAGCTCGAAGCCGACCATGGCGCCCATGCTGTGGCCGAACAGGGCCAGGGGCGTGTCCTCCCGGTCGACCAACGCGCGGAACACCCCCTCTGCGAGTTCCTGGATGGAGCCTGCCGGGGACTCCTGCCGGCGGTCCTGGCGGCCGGGGTACTGCACCGCCAGCACGTCCACCGCAGGCGACAGCGCCTTGGAGACCGGGAAGTAGAAGCTCGCCGAGCCCCCTGCGTGCGGCAGGCAGAGCAGCCGCGGCGCGCCCGGCGTCGGCTGGTGGAAACTGCGCAGCCACAACTGGTGCTCTGCGCTGGACCGGTCGTGCATGAAGATCCCCCTTGCTGGAACATGCTGTGTGCGAAATGGACTTGTGCGGAAGGTGGTTGACGCCGGGAGGTGCTTCGGCGGGCGATGTGATGCGGAACGTGCGTCGGGGCGGAGCGACGCCCGGCCCGTGCGAACGGCGCTTCCAGGGGCTCAGACGGTCACGGTGACCTCGTAGGAGACGAGCCACCGGTTGAGCCACAGCGCCATCTCGATGCCGCCGCGGTCGTGCGGCAGGCTGACGTCGTCCAGCTCACGGCCGAGGACGCGGTTGACCCGTGCGGTGTTGAGCAGCGGCAGCACCGGTGAGTCCGGATCTGCCAGCACCTTGCGCAACTCGGTGCGCAGCGCCTGCTCGTACCGGATGTCCTGGGTGGCGGGGAACGGGGTCTTGGTGCGCTCCAGTACCGAGTTCGGCAGCACATCGCGGACCGCGGCGCGCAGCAGGCTCTTCTCCCGGCCGTCGAACGACTTCATCGCCCACGGCACGTTGAACACGTAGTCCATCAGGCGGTGGTCGCAGAACGGCACCCGGACCTCCAGGCCGACGGCCATGCTCATGCGGTCCTTGCGGTCCAGCACGGCCTGCATGAACCGGGTGATGTTGAGGTAGGTGACCTCGCGCATGCGCCGGTCGACCGCCGACTCCCCGGCGAGCACGGGCACTTCGGCGAGGGCCTCGGCGTAGCGGTCCCGGCGGTAGCCCTCCAGGTCCAGCTTCTCCAGCAGGCCCTGGTCGATCAGCGATCTGCCGCCGAAGATGCGCGCCGAGCCGGGGGTGAGCCAGGGGAAGGTCGGCGCGTCGACCGCCTCGGGGCGCTGGTACCAGCGGTAGCCGCCGAACAGCTCGTCGGCGGACTCGCCGGACAGCACCACGGTCGCCCGCTTGCGGATCTCGCGGCACAGCAGGTAGAGCGACGGCCACAGGTCGCCCCAGTACGCCGGCGGGAGGTCGGTGGCGCCCAGGATCGCCGCCCGGACCGCCGGGTCGGCAAGCTCGGTGCTGTCGAGCAGGACCTCGCTGTGGTCGGAGCCCACATGGGCGGCGCAGTCCCGCACGTACGGCGCGTCGGCCGTGCCGCGGACCGCGTCCGGCTCGAACCCGTCGGCCGCGCCCTGGAAGTCCACGGAGTACGAGCGGACCGGGCCGCGTCCCTCGGCGGTCAGCGCGCGCTGGGCCAGCGCGGTGATGGCCGAGGAGTCGAGGCCGCCGGAGAGCAGGGTGGCGACCGGGACGTCCGCGATGAGCTGGCGGGAGACGATGTCCTCCAGCAGCTCCCGGACGGTGGCGATCGTGGTGTCCAGGTCGTCGGTGTGCTCGCGAGCGGTGAGCTGCCAGTACCGGGTCCGGGTCAGGCCGCCCTCGGTCACCCGCACCACCTGTCCGGGGCGGACCTCGGACAGGTCGGTGAACGGCGTGACCTCCGGGGTGCGGACCATGTCCAGGATCTCGGCGAGGCCCTGGGCGTCGACGCGGCGCGGCACGCCGCGGTGGGCCAGGACGGCCTTCGGTTCCGAGCCGAACACGACGCCGTCGGACGTGCGGGCGTAGTAGAGCGGCTTGACCCCGATCGGGTCGCGGACGAGCAGCAGTTCGCGGGTGGTCGCGTCCCACAGGCCGATGGCGAACATGCCGTTGAGCCGGGCGGTGAAGTCGGCGCCCCACTGGAGGTAGGCGTTGAGGACGACCTCGGTGTCGCTGTCGGTGCGGAACGGGTGCCCGAGGGCGGCCAGTTCGGCACGCAGCTCCCGGAAGTTGTATATCTCTCCGCAGAAGGTCAGGGCCGCCAGGGTCCGGCCGTCGCGTGTCGCGACCATGGGCTGGGCGCCGCCCGCCGGGTCGATGATGGACAGTCGGCGGTGGCCGAGCGCGACGGGTCCCTCGATCCAGACGCCCTCGGCGTCCGGGCCGCGGCAGATCATGGTGTCGGTCATCGCCTGGACGACGGACCGGTGCCGCGCGAGGTCGTCGCCGTGGGCCACCCATCCGGTGATTCCGCACATGTCGTTGTCTCTTTTCGTGCTTCAGGCCGCGGCGAGCGCGGCGTTGACGCGGTCGAGCAGCTGGCGCGGCGTACGGGCCTCGCTGATCACGCTCTCGCCGAGTTCGACGCCGTGCTTGCGCTCGATCCGGCGTACGGCGTTCAGCGTGGTGAGCGAGTCGAAGCCGAGGGCGGCGAACGTGACGTCCGAAGGGTCGCCCTCGGGCTCGACCGGGTCCTGGTCGCCGATGCTGCGGTTGAAGATGTCGATCAGGTCCTGGATGGTCAGCTCAGCCATGGTCGTTCCTCTCTCTGTTTCTCTCGGTGCTGCGGGTTGTCGGTGAGGGCTCGGTGGGGGTGCCGGGTCAGACGGTGAGCAGGGTGCAGTACCAGTGCATGCCGATGGACAGACCCGCGAGCGCGACCAGGTCGCCCTCGGCGAGCTCGCCGCGTTCGAGCAGGGTGTCCAGGCAGATCAGCTGGTCGGCGCCGCCGCAGTGGCCGAGGTCCTTGGCCAGTTCGGCGTTGGTGCGGTCCAGGGGCACGCCGACGGCCTTGGCGACGTCGGCGAGGGAGTCCTGGTTGTCGTTGAGGAACAGGAACCGCTTCACCTGGCCGGGGTCGGCCCCGGCCCCGTCGCACGCGTCCTCGAACACGGTGCGGACGCGGCTGTTGAGGGTGCGGACGAACTTCGCCAGGTGCTCGGGCTCCCGGCGGAAGTGCCGGTACACCAGGGACAGCGGGTCGACGTCCAGGTTACCGGTGCCCTCGGGGGCGTGCGGGGCGACGGCGCCACCGTACTCGACCCGGTAGAAGTCGGCGTACGTGGGGTCGGTGAGCTGCTCGGTGGCCAGCCAGCGGAGCCGGTCGTGGCCGCGGCGCAGCACGGCCGCCGCGGCGCCGTCGCTGCCGAGCAGGGTGTTGAAGCGCATGCGGTTGGTGTGTGCCTCGCTGACCTGGTTGACGGCGACCAGCAGGACCGTCTCGGCGTCGGGGCGGGTCGCGAAGGTGCCGGCGATCTGCTGGAAGGCGGTGACTCCGGACGCGCAGCCCTGGGTGAGCAGCAGGGTCGGTGCCGTGCCGGCGCCGATCGCGCGGGCGACGACGGCGGAGGTGTCCCACAGCAGGTACTCGGGGACGCTGCTGTCGGCGACCACGACGAGGTCGAGGTCGCGGGGGTCGACTCCCGCCTTGGCGAGGGCCTTCTCGGCGGCGCGGGCGGCGAGCGCGGTGGAGGTGGTGCCCTCCGGGGCGCGGTGGTAGCCGCGGTAGCCCCAGAGCAGGACGCGGTCGGGGTCGTCGACGTGGTCGGCTGCGGTTGCGGCGAGGTCGCGCGGATCGCCGAGGGCGTGGGCGAGCGCGAGGACGCCGAAGTCCGTGACGGGCATCGGGTCTGGGTTCTCCTTGTCCGTGGGCCTGTTCAGCGGGGTCCGGGCCAGTTCAGCGGGGGAACACGCCGTCGGCGGTCCAGCCGCCGTCGAGGCGCAGGGTGGTGGCGGTGAGATAGGCGAACTCGTCGCCGGTGAGGGACAGGACGAGGTCGGCGATCTCCTCGGGCTCGGCGAGCCGGCCCAGCGGGGTGCGGGCGGCGATGGCCGACTCGTCCAGGTTGCCGTTGGCGAAGCCCTCCGCGACCAGGGGGGTGCGGACGTAGGCGGGGCTGACGGCCACCACGCGGACGCCGTGCTCCGCCCATTCGACGCCGAGCGCCTCGGTGAGCATGACCACGCCGGCCTTGGACGCGCAGTAGGCGGCGCGGCCGGGGACGGCCCGGTGTGCCATGACGGAGGCGAGGTTCACCACCAGTCCGCGGCGCGCGGACAGGGCGGGGAACAGTGCCTGGGCGCAGTAGAACGTGCCGCTGAGGTTGACGCCGACGACCCGTTCCCAGGTGCGCGGCTTCAGCTCCGCCGACGGGGCGATGGCGCCGACGCCCGCGCTGTTGACGAGGAGGTCGGTCCCGGTCACCTCGCGGGCGGCGGCCTGGACGGACTCGGTGTCGGAGACGTCCACCTCGCGCCAGTCGGCGAGGCCGGTGGTGTCGCCGGGTTTCCGGTCCCAGCCGGTGACCGCCCAGCCCGCCCGGGCCAGCCGGGCGGCGACGGCCGCGCCGATGCCGCTGGACGATCCGGTCACGACCGCGTGTCGCCGGCTGCTCATGTCCGCTCCTTCCAGGTCCGGTAGACGGTCTCCACGGAGGCGCTCACCGCGGCGACGGCGGCCTCGTAGGCGTCGGCCACCGGGTGGGGCTCCGGGTACGCGCCCGTTCTCGGGTGGGCGCCGGTCACGGCGCGGGGGCTCGGCACCGGGTCCGCCGCGGGCCCGGTGAGGCCGAGGGCGGCCAGGTCCGGGGTGTGGCCCTCCGCCCATAGTGCGGCGGCGGCCCAGCGCAGCTGGTCGAGTTGGAGCCGGGTCGGCGAGCCCGCGCTGACCGTGAGGTGGGGCCGGCCGGCGAGGGTGGCCGCGACGAAGCGGGTGAGGCTGCCGCAGCCGGCCTGCACGAAGGCGCGGGCGCCCTGCTCGTACAGCCGCTCGATCACGGCACGGAACCGGACGGGCTCCACCAGGTGCCGGTCGAGCAGGGCGCGCAGTTCGGTCTCGTCGTCCGGGTAGGGGGCGACGGTGGTCGCGGACCAGACGGGGACGGCGGGGCGGGCGAGCGGCACCCGGTCGAACACGGCCGAGAAACCCGGCAGGTACGGGGTGAGCATCGGCGAGTGGAACCCCGACCGGAACGGCAGCACCCTGCGCGGCACCTCGGGGTCGGCGATCCGGGCCAGGCAGCGTGTGACGGCGTCCTCGTCGCCGCACAGCACGCTCTGGTCGGGCCCGTTGTCGTGGGACAGCACGACCCGCGGCTCTCCCTCGGCGAGCCGGGCCGCCGCCTCGGCGGGCAGGCCGACGGCGGCGAAGACCACGTCGGGGACCGGGGCGGCGCCCATGGTCCGGGCGAACTCGTCGAACGCCGTCTCGGGGAAGAGTCCCGCCGCGAACAGGGCGCTCCACTCCCCCGCGCTGTGCCCCGCCATGGCGTCCGGGACGATCCCCGCCCGCAGCAGCGCCGCGTGGAGCACCCGGTTGAGCCGCAGGGTGGCGTGGGTGCGCTCGGCGAGGGTGGCGGCGCCGGTCGCCGGTCCGGCGGGGCGACCCAGCCAGCGCAGGACGTCGTCGGGGGGCGGGCCGGTACGGGCGTCGAGCCCGGGGAAGAGGAAGACGGTGCGGCCGACCGGCCCGGGCCGGGGCGCGAACCAGATGTCGTTGCCGCCGTGCCACGGTTCGCCCCGGTCGATCAGGGCGAGGGCCTGTGCGATCCGCTCGGCCGTGGGGTCGAGCACGGCGACCCGGCAGGGTCCGGTGCCGCCGCGCCGGCCCGAGCGCAGGGCGGTGCCCAGGGCCCCGGGGCCGACCGCGGCGGCGAGGAGGATGTCAGTCAAGGGCGCTCCCGAACCCGGCGGGGTCCCCGACGGTGAGCAGCACCTGCGGGTCGCTGCCGAAGGCCAGTTCGCGCAGGAAGGCCCGTACGCCGTCGTCCGGGTCGATCAGGCCGATGCCGTTGCGGGCGTACGCCCGTTCCAGCTCGGCGGTCACCATGCCGCCCGCGTCGGCCGCCCAGGGGCCCCAGTCCAGGGCGAGGACCCGGTCGGCGACCCGGCCGGACCACTGCCGGGCCAGGGTGTCCAGAGCGTCGTTGGCGGCGGCGTAGTCGGTCTGGCCGCGGTTGCCGGTCACGCCGGCGATGCTGCCGAAGAGCACCAGGTGGCGCAGGCCCGGCCGCAGCCGGGCGGCCAGCGCCCGGGCGCCCGCGACCTTCGTGTCGTACACCTCGGCGAACTCGTCGGGGGTCTTGTCCCGCAGCAGCCGGTCGCGGACCTGGCCGGCCGCGTGGACGACGGTGTCCAGCCGGCCGTGCCGGGCGTACACGTCGTCCAGGACGGCACCCAGCCGCTCGGGGTCGCGTACGTCGGCGCGGTGGTAGCGCACGGAGGCGGCCCGGCCGGCGAGGTCGTCCAGGCACTGCCGGACCTGCTGGCCGGCGGCGTGGGCACGGACCGCGCGTTCGATGCCGGCCGGGTCGCGCCCGCCCTCGGCGATCAGGCGGGTCCGCAGGTCGGCGTCGGTGAGGACCGGCCCGGTGACGGGTTCGCTGCGGCCGACGAGTTCGATGTGGCAGCCGGTGAGGGTGGCCAGGGCGCGGGCGACGCGTGCGGTGATGCCGCGCGCGCCGCCGGTGAGGAGCACCACGGAGTCGCGGTCCAGGCCGAGGTCGCCGGCGGTGACGTCGGCGGCGGGCAGCGGGGCCGGCCGGGTGCGCCAGACGGCCCGGCGGCCGTCGGTGTGGGTCACGGACGGCTGGCTGCCGCCGAGTTCGGCGAGCAGGGTGCGCGCCGCTTCCTCGGCCGGCTGTCCGGCGGGCAGGTCGACGGCGACCACCGCGAGGCCGGGGTGCTCGCGGGAGAGGGCGCGGGCGAGGCCGTGCACTCCGCTGCCGGCGGGTCCCGCGTCGTGGCAGGTGGCCAGCAGCACGGTGCGTACACCGCCCAGGACGGCCGCCTGTATGTCGGCGAACCGGCCGGGCAGGATGCCGTCGCCGCCGTCGAGGGCGTCGAGCAGCAGGCGGGCGTCGCAGCCGGCGGGGTCGCTGACGACCTCGGTGCCGCGCTCCTTGAGCAGCGTGGCCAGCACGTCACCGACCTCACCGCCGCCGCTGACGGCGGCCCGGGTGAGGGTCGGCGGCGGACCGGCGGGCCGTTCCTCGGGCACGGGTTCGACGACGTGGCGCACGGTGCCCGAGGCGCCGGCGGGCATGGCTTCGGGCTCCGGCACGGCCGCCTGGCGGTCGGCGCCGTCGGGGCCGGTGCGGGTGGCGAGCCAGTCGGTCATCGCCCGGATGGTGCGCAGGTCGGCGAGTTCGCCCACGGCGTCCGCGGCCGGGGTGCCGCGGACCAGGGCGGAGGCGATCTCCGTGCGCTTGAGCGAGTCGACGCCGAGGGCGGCTTCCAGGTCCAGGTCCGGGTCGAGCATGGCCGGCGGGTAGCCGGTGCGTGCGGCGACCAGGTCCAGGACGGTGGGCGCAGCGGTCCCGGCGGATTCCGCTGGGTCGTGCTCGGCGGGCGGCTCCGGGGCCGGGGGTTCCGTGCCGAGGTAGCGGAGCACGACCTCCTGCTGTGCGGCCACGATCCGCTGGGTGCCGCGCAGGAACTCGATGACGGTCTCGTCCCGGCTGTCGGACACGCCGCCGCCAGTGAGGGTCACGGGCGGTCCGGCCGGCTGGAGTCCGCCGGGGACGGGCGTGCCGTCCGCGGTGCGGACCAGGTGGCCGTCGACGGTCCATCCGGGGGGCGCGGACACCGGCTCGTCCCGGGCGCCGGTCAGCTCGTCCAGCCGTACGGGTGTGCCGCGTACGGCGAGCGCGGCGAGGGTGCCGAGCAGATGGGCGAGGCCCGGGCGGCCCGGGGCCTCCACGGACAGGGCGGTGTGCGGGCGGCCGGCGAGCACCTCGCCGGCCAGGCGGGTCAGAACCGTGCCCGGGCCCGCCTCCACGAAGACGCGGACGCCGGCCGCGTACATGTCCTCGATCTGCTCGGCGAACCGCACCGGGCGGGCGAGTGCGCCGGCGAGCTGGGTGCGTATCGCCTCGGGGTCCGTCGGATACGGCCGGGCGGTGGCGCCCGACCAGACCGGCAGCCGGGGCACGCGGAGGTCGTGGCCGGCCAGTGCGCCGGCGAAGGCGTCGACGGCCGGGGCCATCCGCGGGCTGTGGAAGGCCGCCGCGACCGGTAGCCGCTTGGCGGTGTGCCCGGCCTCCCGGAGTACGGCGACGGCGGCGTCGATCCCGGCGGCGGAGCCGGCGAGCACCACCTGGCCGGGCGCGTTGTAGTTGGCCGGCGTGACGTCGTCCGCCAGGCCGTGCCGGGCGAGCAGTTCGGCGACCGTGCCGGCGGGCGCGGCAACCGCGGCCATCGCGCCGGGGTCCTGGCCCGCCGCGATGTGCATGGCCTCGGCCCGGGCGCCGCTGAGCGGCAGTACGGCCGTCTCGGGGAGGGCGCCGGCGGCGGCGAGGGCGGGCAGTTCGCCGTAGCTGTGGCCGGCGGTCATGTCGGGTTCGACGCCGCAGGCCCGCAGGAGGTCCAGGGCGGCGAGTGCCCCGAGGCCGAGGGCGGGCTGGGCGAGCCGGGTGTCGACCAGGCGCGGGGGTGTGCCGCCGAAGGTGGCGGGCGGGAAGACGGCGCCGGTCAGTGCCGGTTCGGCGCGCAGGAACCGGTGCAGGCGCGGGAAGGCGACGAAGAGGTCGGCCAGCATGCCGGGCCGCTGGCTGCCCTGGCCCGGGAAGAGCAGCGCGACGGGCTGCCGGGTGCCGTCTCCCACGTGGACGCCGCGTTCGGGGCGGTCCTCCAGGCGCAGGGCCAGGTCGAGCTGTTCTCCCAGCGTGGCGGTGCCCTCGGTGACGAGGGCGACCCGGGCCGGGCCGGTGCCGGTGACGCCGGTGAGGGCGTACGGCCGTACGGTGCCGTCGGCCAGCCGGCCGGCCAGGTCCCGCAGGGCGGTGCGGACCTCGTCCTCGGTACCGCGGAACAGGAGCAGTCCGGCGGACCTCGGGGCGGTCTCGTGCGACGGGTCCGGGGCGGGGGCGGCCACGACGGCGTGGTAGTTGACCCCGCCGAAGCCGAATGCGCTGACTCCTGCGACGCGTCGGGGCTCGGCCCAGGGGCGGGCCGTGGTGTCGAAGGCGAACGGGCTGGTCGCCGGGTCCCAGGCCGCGTTGGGCTCGGTGAGGCGGGTGGGCGGCCGGACACCGGTGTGCACGGCGAGTACGGCCTTGATCAGTCCCGCCATGCCGGCCGCGCACTTGGCGTGGCCGATGAGGGACTTCACCGAGCCGAGCGAGCACGCTCCGGGACCGGCACCGGCACCGGCACCGGCGGTGCGGAACACCTCGGTGAGCGTCTCCAGTTCGGTGCGATCGCCGAGCACCGTGCCGGTGCCGTGCGCCTCGACGAGGCCGACCTCGCGGGGGGACAGGCCCGCGAGGGCGTAGGCCCGTTCCAGGGCGCGCCGCTGGCCCTCGGGGCGGGGCGCGGTCAGGCCGAGGCCGCGTCCGTCGCTGCCTGCGCCGACCGCCTTGATCACGGCGTAGACGCGGTCGCCGTCCCGTTCGGCGTCCGCGAGCCGCTTCAGCACGAGGCAGGCGACGCCCTCGGCGAGGACGATGCCGTCGGCGGAGGCGTCGAAGGCACGGCAGCGGCCGGTGGGCGAGAGTGCCCGCACGGAGCCGAACAGCAGGTGGTCGTGGAGCCCGTTGTGGGTGTCGACGGCGCCGCACAGCACCATGTCGCTGGTTCCGGCGAGGAGTTCCTTGCAGGCCTGGTCGAGCGCGGCCAGCGAGGACGCGCAGGCGGCGTCGACGGTGTAGGTGGGGCCGCCGAGGTCGAGCCGGTTGGCGACCCGGCCGGCGATGACGTTGGCGAGGGTGCCGGGGAAGGAGTCCTCGGTCAGCCGGGGCAGCCGGGCGTCCAGCTCCTCCGGCACCGACTCCAGGTGCTGACCGAGCATCGAGCGCGCCGCGTACGCGGAGGCGAGGTCGGCCCCCGCCTCCGCGGCGAAGATCACCGAGGTGGTCTCCCGGTCGAACGGCCGCTCGCGGTACCCGGCGTCGGCCAGTGCCCGGTCGGCGGTGTGCAGGGCGAGCAGCTGGGCGGTCTCGATGCCGCCGAGGGAGTTGGGCGGGACGCCGTGGGCGAGGGCGTCGAAGGGCAGGGGCGGCAGGAAACCGCCCCACTTCGACGGCGACTGCTCGCCGGGGGCCGCGTCGGCGCCGCCCCAGTGGCGGTCGGCCGGCCAGCGGTCCGGGGGTACTTCGGTGACGGAGTCGACACCGGCCACCACGTTGGCCCAGTACCGGTCGAGGTCCGGTGCACCGGGGAACGCGCAGGCCATGCCGACGACCGCCACGTCGTAGGAACGCGGGCTCATCGGGTCAGCCCCTCCCGGCGCCGGAGAACAGCGGGAAGTAGGTGTCGAGGTCGTCCCGGCGGTAGACGTCGGCCAGTTCGGGGACGCGGGCGAACGGGGTCACCGGGTCGTCGGCGATGTCGGGCAGCCAGCCGGTCTCCTGCATGACGTCGCGGATGCGGGGGGCGTCCTGGAGGCGCCAGGCGTGGGTGTGGACGTGGATGTGGCGGCTGATGCACTCGGTGGCGCGCAGGTTCCACAGCCGCATGCCGGTCTTCCAGCCGACGGTGGACACCACGCCCTCGCGGGCGAGGCTCTTCATGGTGGCCCGGTGCAGGCCGCCGCCGAGGTTGTCCAGGAAGACCGAGGCACCGTGGCCGCCGGAGAGTTCGCCGACGATCTCCAGGAACCGGGCCTCGGAGGCGCGGTAGCGGTCCATGGCGTCGGGGTCGGTGGACTCCTTGGCCCGGAGGTAGTCCAGGTCGGGGAACTCACGGCGGTCGACGGCGGTCGCGCCGGACGCGGCGATCTCCTTCAGCCGGCTCTCGCGGCCGGACACCATCGCCGTGCGGAAGCCCTCGCGGCGGGCCAGTTCGAGTTCGGCGAAGACGACCCCGCCGCCCCAGCCGAGGACGAGCGGCTGCTCGTCCCAGGCGTCGTCGACCTGGCTGCGCCAGCACCGGCTGGTGACCCGCCAGTTGTCCCATGCGGTGAAGTACCGGGCGAACGGCGCCCAGCGCTCCAGCGGGTAGCGTCCGTCGGCCGGCAGCGGCACGAGCCGGTCGGCGGGGACGACCATGCGCTCGGCCAGCAGACCGGGCGAACCCGGCGCGTCGTAGGCGCAGATGGTCTCCGCGTAGCCGTTGCGGTCGACCTGGCCGAACGGGATCCACAGGCATTCCTGGCCCTCGCGCAGTCCGCGCACGGCCGAACCGGTGCTGAGCACGCGGACGACGCCGCAGGTGCCGATGACGATCTGCTCCTCGCCGCGCTGCCGGACGATGTCGACGGGGCTGCGCGCGAGGGCGTGCTCCATGTTGGCCTCCCAGCAGCCGACGAGGGACTCGACCAGTACCTCGTGTTCGCCCGGGGAGGCGACCGGGATGCGGGTGAGGGTCAGCTCGCCGCGCACCGAGCCGCCGGACCTGTCCTCCGGACCAGCGGGCAGAACCCAGGCCTGAACGTTCTCCATCAGTTCCCCCTTGTGTGCGTGCGTGCGGCGGACGTGCCTGCCTGCTCACGCGTATCGATCGCCGTCAGCCGTACCCGCCCCCGTGGCGCGGTGCGGCCGGGTCGGTGGTGGGCCCGCCCTGCCGTAGCGATCATGGTGATGCTATCGGACGGTCCAGGGCCCGTGGCCAGTGCTGTGCGCAACCTCATCGACCCCACCTCGCCAGCAGGTCTGCCAACAGACCGGCGATACGCGTGCGTTCGGGCCCGTCGGCGGGCAGCCCTGTGATGGCCTCGTCCAACTGGCCGAGTTCCTCCAGGACCAGGACGGCCGTGGCTGCGTCCTCGTCGTCGAACGCGGGCGGTTTCGCGTCCGCCGGCGGGGCGAGTTCGGCCAGCAGATGGCGGGCCAGCTCCGTCGGGGTCGGGTGGTCGAAGACGAGTGTCGGCGGCAGCCGCAGCCCGGTGGCGGCGGCGAGCCGGTTGCGCAGCTTCAGCGCCGCCAGGGAGTCGAATCCCTGGTCCAGGAACCGGTGGTGGGCGGGTACGTCGTCACGGCCGGTGTGGCCGAGCACGAGCGCGGTCTCGTCGCGCACCAGGTCCACCAGGAACGCCTCGCGCTGCGCGGGCGGGCGGCCGGCCAGTTCCCCGGCCACCGTGGGCGTGCTGGTCCCGGCGGCCTGGGCGGCGGCCCTGCGGGCGGGTGCCCGGACGAGGCCGCGCAGCGGCGCCGGCAGTTCGTCGGCCGCGGCGCGCAGCGAGCGCAGGTGCAGCGCGCCGGCCACCACGAACGGCTCGTCGCCGCGGCAAGCCGCGTCGAACAGGGCGAGGCCGTGGTCCTCGGTCAGCGGGGTCATGCCGTTGACGGCGACGGGCGCCTCGGCGTCCGTGCCGTGGCCACTCTTGGCGGCGCGTTCCGCCCACCAGCCCCAGGCCACGGAGGTCGCCGGGAGGCCGTGGGCGCGGCGGTGGCGGGCCAGCGCGTCCAGGAAGGCGTTGCCCGCCGCGTAGTTGCCCTGGCCGAGGCCGCCGAAGGTGCCCGCCACGGACGAGAACAGCACGAAGGCGGACAGGTCCAGATGCCGGGTCAGTTCGTGCAGGTGCCAGGCCGCGTCGGCCTTCGGGCGCAGCGCGGTGTCCAGCCGGTCCGGGTCGAGTGCGGCGATCACCCCGTCGTCGAGGACGGAGGCGCTGTGCACGACCGCGGTGAGCGGGTGCTCGTCGGGGACGGCGGCGAGGAGTTCCGCGAGCGCCTTGCGGTCGGCGGTGTCGCAGGCCGCCAGCGTGACCGTGGCGGCGCCCGACGCACGCAGCTCGGCGCCGAGTTCGGCGGCGCCCGGGGCGGCGGGGCCGCGCCGGGAGGCGAGCACGAGGTGCCGGGCCCCGTGGGCGGCCACCAGGTGCCGGGCCACCAGCGCACCGAGGTCGCCGGAGGCGCCGGTGACGAGGACGGTGCCGTCCGGGTTCCACGGCGCCGGGCCGTCCGGCGGGGCGAGGCGGGCCAGCCGCGGGACGGTGGCCTCGCCGGCCCGCAGCGCCAGCTGCGGCTCCCCGGTGGCCGGTACGCCGGCCAGTGCCCGCCAGGAGCGGGGGTCGTCGTCGATGTCGGCCAGGACGAAGCGGCCGGGATGCTCCGACTGTGCGGAGCGCACCAGGCCCCAGGCCGCGGCGCCGGCGAGATCGTCGGCCCGGTCGGCGGCGGCGCCCCGGGTGAGGACCACGATCGGTACGGCGGCGAACCGGTCGTCGGCGAGGAGGGTCTGGAGGGTGGCGAGCGTGCCGTGCAGCACGGTGCGTGCCTCGGCGGGCGCCTCGTCCAGGGCGCCGGCGGCGGTGATCAGCACCGCGTCGGGCACCTCGGTCGGGCCGGCCGGACCGTCGGCGCCGTGCACGGTGTGCCCGAGGGCGCGCAGGGTGTCGGCGGCGCCGAGCGGGTCGGCCCCGAGCACGGCCCAGCGGCCGGGCGTGGCCGCGGCGAGCGGCGCCGGCACCCACTCCATCCGGAACAGGGCGTCCTTGCCGATCCGCCGGCCGGCTCCCGCGGCGGGCGCGGCGGCGAGGCGGACGGTGTCGGCGGTCAGTACCGGGCCGCCCTCGGGGTCGGCCAGGGTGAGCGCCACGGTGTCGGGGCCGGTGCGCTCCGCGCACGCTCTCAGAGTCCTGGCCCCGGCCGCGTGCAGGCGGACACCCGACCACGCGGTGGGCATCAGCTCGCCGTCGAGCAGCGGGCTCAGGACGGCGTCCAGCAGCAGCGGATGCAGGGCGAACGCGTCGGCCCGCTCGGCGGTGCCGTCGTCGAGTGCGACTTCGGCGAAGAGGTCGTCACCGCGCTGCCAGGCGGCGGTCACGGCGACACCGGCGCGGCCCGTCTCCGCGGGCGGGTCGATCGGTTCCGCGCCGGCCGGCGGCCAGTCGGTCAGGGAGTCGCCGGGGACCGACCGGGTGACGAGCGTGGCCTCGGCGTGGCGTACCCACGGGCTGTCCGCGGTGCGGGTGTGGACGGCGGCCGTGCGGCTGCCCGCCGCGTCGGGTGCGCCGACGGTCAGCCGGGTGTCGGCGCCGCCGGCCGGCACGACCAGCGGTTCGTACACTGTCAGGTCGCCGATGCCCGCGCAGTCGGCCCGGTCGGCGGCGGCCAGGACGAGGTCGACCAGCGCGGCGTCCGGCGCCTCGGGCCCCGGCCAGGGCTGTGCGGTGGCGGAGAGCCGGCCGGTCAGGACCAGGGCCCCGTCGGCGAGTTCGACCACGGCGCCCAGCAGCGGATGACCGGCCGGTGCCAGGCCGGCGGCCGTCACGTCGCCGCTGTCTCCGCCCGGCTCCAGCCAGTGCCGGGAGCGCTGGAAGGCGTACGTCGGCAGCTCGGCCGTACGGGCTCCGGTGCCGGCGAAGGCCGGCCGCCAGTCGACGGTGACACCGGCCGTGTGGGCCTCGGCGGCGGCGCGCAGGAACCGGTCCCGCCCGCCCTCGTCGCGGCGCAGCGTGGCGAGGACCGGGGCGTCGGCGCCGGCGTCCTCCAGGGTCTCCTGCACGGCGACGGTGAACATCGGGTGCGCGCTGATCTCCAGGAAGGGGCCGTAGCCCTGCTCCCCCAGCGTGCGGACCGCCTGTTCGAACAGGACCGTCTGACGGGCGTTGCGGTACCAGTAGTGGTGGTCGATGCCGGCGGTGTCGAGCAGTTCGCCGGTGACGGTGGAGCAGAACGCGATCGGCGCGGAGCGCGGCGCGGTCGGCGCGAGGGTCTCGATCAGCTGGTCGCGCAGCGCGTCGACGTGCGCGGTGTGGCCCGCGCCGACGATCTGGCGGACCCGGCGGACGCGGACGCCCTCGGCCTCCAGGCCGGTCAGGAACTCCTCCAGCGCGTCGAGGTCGCCGGCGACGGTGACCGAGCGCGGGTCGTTGACGGCCGCGATGTCCAGGCGGTGGCCGAACGGGCGCAGCCGCTCGGCCGCCTCGGCGCGGGGCAGCGCCACGGAGGCCATGCCGCCGGTGCCGGCCAGGGTCAGCCAGGCCTTGCCGCGGGTGGCGACGATCCGGGCGGCGTCCTGCAGGTCGAGGGCGCCCGCCACGTAGGCGGCGGCGATCTCGCCCTGACTGTGGCCGACCACGGCCGACGGCTCCACGCCGTACGAGCGCCACAGCGCGGCCAGCGACACCATCATGGTGAACAGGGCGGGCTGGACGACGTCCACGCGGTGCAGCGGCGGCGCGCCCTCCTCGTCGCGGAGCACGTCGAGCAGGGACCAGTCGACGAACTCGGCGAAGGCGTCGGCGCACTGGAGCACGCTCTCCCGGAACACCGGGGAGTCGTCGAAGAGCCGGCGTGCCATGCCGGGCCACTGGGCGCCGTGTCCGGGGAAGACGAACACGACCCGGTCGGCGCCCTGGGCGGCGCCGTCGGTGACCGCGGGGTCGGGGGTGCCGGCGGCGACGGCGTCGAGTCCGCGCAGCAGCTCGGCGCGGTCGGTGCCGAGCACCACGGCGCGGTGGTCGAACACGGCCCGGCCTGCCGCGAGGGTCCAGCCGACGTCGGCCGGGCGGGCGTCGGGGCGGGCCTCCAGGTGGGTGCGCAACCGGGCCGCCTGGGCGCGCAGGGCGTTCCGGGTCCGGCCGTGCACCGGCCACGCCACGGGCCGCACGGGCTCGGGGGCGGTCTGCGGGACGTCCTCGGCAGGGGTCTGTTCGGGGATCAGCTGGGCGTCCTCGGCGGGGGCCTGTTCGAGGATCACGTGCGCGTTGGTGCCGGACAGGCCGAACGCCGACACGGCGGCCCGCCGCGGCCGGTCCAGGGCCGGCCAGTTCCGGGCCTCGGTCAGCACCTCGACGGCGCCGGTGGTCCAGTCGACCTGGCTGGTGGGCCGGTCCACGTGGAGCGTGGCGGGCAGCAGGCCGTGCCGCAGCGCCTGCACCGTCTTGATCACGCCGGCCGCGCCGGACGCGGCCTGGGAGTGGCCGATGTTGGACTTCACCGAGCCGAGCCAGAGCGGTTCGGTGCGGTCCTGGCCGTAGGTGGCGAGCAGGGCCTGGGCCTCGATCGGGTCGCCGAGGCGGGTGCCGGTGCCATGGGCCTCCACGGCGTCGACGTCGGCGGGCCGCAGCCCGGCGTCGGCGAGCGCGGCGGTGATGACGCGCTGCTGGGCGGGGCCGCTGGGGGCGGTGAGGCCGTTGGAGGCGCCGTCCTGGTTGATCGCCGAGCCGCGTACGAGGGCGAGGACGCGGTGGCCCTGGGCGCGGGCCCGAGAGAGACGTTCCACCAGCAGCAGCCCGACGCCCTCGGCGAGGCCGGTGCCGTCGGCGGCGTCGGCGAAGGCCTTGCAGCGGCCGTCGCCGGACAGGCCGCGCTGCGCGGAGAAGCCGATCAGGGCGGCCGGGCTGGACATGAGCGCGACGCCGCCGGCCAGAGCCAGGTCGCTCTCGCCGCTGCGCACCGACTGGCAGGCCAGGTGGAGGGCGACCAGGGAGGACGAGCAGGCGGTGTCCACGGTGACGGCCGGGCCCTCGAACCCGAAGGTGTAGGAGATCCGGCCGGAGATCACGCTCGGCACGTTGCCGGTGAGCAGCTGTCCGTCGGAGCCGCCGGCGCCGGGGCCGCGACTGGAGGCGTAGTCGCCGACGTTGGCGCCGGCGAAGACGCCGACGCGTCCGCCGCGCAGGCCGGTGGCGTCGATTCCGGCATGTTCGAACGCCTCCCAGGCGGCCTCCAGGAGCAGCCGCTGCTGGGGGTCGGTGGCTCGTGCCTCCGCCGGGGCGATGCCGAAGAAGGCGGCGTCGAAACCGGCGGGGTCGGTGAGGAAGGCGCCCTGGCGGACGTAGCTGCGGCCACGGGCGTCGGGGTCGGCGTCGTAGAGCGAGTCGAGGTCCCAGCCGCGGTCGGTGGGCAGGGCGCCCACCGCGTCCTGCCCGGCCACGACGAGCTGCCACAGCTCGTCCGGGGACACGACCCCGCCGGCATACCGGCAGCTGAGGCCGACGATGGCGATCGGGTCGTCGTCATCGGCGGCGGTGCGGGCGGCGGGCACGGCTACGTCCGCCGCGGCGGTGTCGAAGGCGAGCGCCAGGAGATGGTCCGCGAGCGCGGTGGGCGACGGGTGGTCGAAGACGAGGGTGGCGGGCAGGGCGAGGCCGGTGGCCGAGCGGAGCCGGTTGCGCAGTTCGACCGCGGTGATGGAGTCGAAGCCGACGTCCCGGAAGGCGCGGTCGGCGGGGAGTGCCGCGGGCGAGTCGTGGCCGAGGACGGCGGCGGCGTGCTCGCGGACCAGCTCGGTGACGGCCCGTCGACGGCCGGCCTCGGGCAGGGAGCCGAGCCGCTCGCGCAGCGCGGACACCGTTCCGGTGTCGACGGTGGCGGTGCGCAGGACGGCGGCGGCCTCGGGCACGGACTCCAGCAGCGGCCGGCGGCGCGCGGAGCAGAACACCGGGACGAACCGGGTCCAGTCGACGTCGGCGATCACCACGGTCGTCTCGTCGTGGTCGAGGGTCTGCCGCAGGCCGGCGACGGCCAGGTCCGGGTCGAGGAAGGGCAGGCCCTGCCGGCCGACGCGCTCGGGGTCGACGTCCTCGTTGACGCCGTCCCATTCGTTGACGGCGGCCCAGATGCCCCAGGCGACGGAGGTCGCGGTCAGGCCGCGGGCCCGGCGGTCCTCGGCGAGGGCGTCGAGGTAGGCGTTGGCGGCGGCGTAGGGGGCGTGCAGTCCGCTGCCCCAGACGCCCGCGACCGAGGAGAACAGCACGAAGGCGTCCAGGTCGCGGTCGGCGAAGAGTTCGTCGAGGTGCCGGGCGCCGAGCACCTTGGCGGCCGTCTGTCCGGCGAAGGCGTCGACGGGGGTGTCGGCAAGCGGGCGCAGTTCGAGCGCGGTGGCGGCGTGCAGGACGCTGCGCACCGGGGTGCCGGCCGCGTCGAGATCGCCGACCAGCGCGGCCAGTTCGGCGCGGTCGGTGACGTCGCAGACCGGGAAGTGGAGTTCGGTGTCGGTGCCGGCCAGTTCGGCGGTCAGTTCGGCCGCGATCGGGGCGTCGGCGCCGCGGCGGCCGGGCAGCACGATGCGCTCGGCGCCCTGCTCGGCCAGCCAGCGCACCAGGTGCGGTCCGAGGGCGCCGGTGCCGCCGGTGAGCAGGACGGTGCCGGCCGGCCGCCAGGGCCGGGGGGCGGGCTCGGTGCCGAGCGGCGCGCGGGTCAGGCGGCGGGCGGACACGCCGGTGGCGCGCAGTGCCGTCTGGTCCTCGTCGCCGCCGCCGGCGAGCAGGGCGGCCAGGCGGCCGGCGGCGCGGTCGTCCCACTCGGCGGGCAGGTCGATCAGGCCGCCCCAGCGGTCGGGGTGTTCCAGCGCGACGACCCGGCCCAGGCCCCAGATCTGCGCCTGGGCGGGGGCGGTGACGTGGTCGGCGGGGCCGGTGGCGACGGCGCCCCGGGTGGCGCACCACAGGGGCGCGGTGACGTCGGCGTCGCCGAGGGCCTGCACGAGGGCGATGGTCAGGGCCAGTCCGGTGGGCAGGGCCGGGTGTGCGGGGTGCGGGGCGTCGTCCAGAGCCAGCAGGGACAGCACACCGGCCGGGCGGAGGCCGGCCAGCCGGGCCGCGAGCGCCTCGCGGTCGGTGTCGTCCGCGCCCAGGGTGAGCGTGGTGACGTCGGCGCCGTGCCCGGTGAGGGCGGCGGCACACTGCGCGGCGAGGGCGTCACCGGCCCGGGTCTCGGGTACGACGAGCAGCCACGGCCCGGTCAGCCGGGCGTCGTCGGGGACGGCGAGCCGCTCCCAGGTGACGGTGTAGCGCCAGCTGTCCACGGCGGACTGCTCGCGCAGGAGGCGGCGCCAGCGCGAGAGGGCCGGTACGACGGCGGTGAGCGGGTCGTCGGTGTCGACGCCGAGCGCGCGGGAGAGTTCCTCGACGTCGGCGCGGTCCACGATGTCCCAGAACCGGCCGTCCCACGGGTCGGTGCCGGTGCCGGCGGCCAGGGCGGCGCGCCGCTGCGGGGTGAGCCAGTAGCGCTCGCGCTGGAAGGCGTAGGTGGGCAGGTCGACGGGGCGGGGCGCGTACGGGGCGAGTTCGGCTGCCCAGTCGACGGGGGCGCCGAGGACGGCGGCCTCGGCGAGCGCGGTGCGGAAGCGGAGCAGGTCGCCCTGGTCGCGGCGGAGGGTGGCGATCGCCGCGGCGGACACGTCCATGGCCTCGGCGGTCTGCTGGACGCCGAGCGTGAGCACGGGGTGCGGGCCGACCTCGATGAACACGCGGTGGCCCTGCTCCAGGGCGCGCCGGGTGGCCGCCTCGAAGCGGACCTGCTCGCGCAGGTTGCGGTACCAGTAGTCGGCGTCGAGTCCCGTGGTGTCGAGGGGTTCCCCGGTGAGCGTGGACAGGAAGGTCACGTCCGCCGGGCGCGGGGTGATGCCGGCGAGGTCGGCGGCGAGGCGGTCGCGGACCTCGGCGACGTGCGGGGAGTGGGAGGCGTAGTCGACGGGGACACGGCGCACCCGGACGCCCTCGGCCTCCCAGGCGGCCTGGGCCTCGTCGAGGGCGGCCGTCTCGCCGGACACCACCACGGTGGCGGGACCGTTGACGGCGGCGATGCCGAGGCCGGGCCGGCTGTCGAGCCGGGCGCGGACCTCCGCCTCGGGCAGCGGGACCGAGAGCATGCCGCCGCGGCCGGCGAGCGCGAGCAGGGCCTTGGCGCGCAGCGCGACGACCTTCGCACCATCCTCCAGGGACAGGGCGCCGGCGACGCAGGCGGCGGCGATCTCGCCCTGGGAGTGGCCGAGTACGGCTTCGGGCCGTACGCCCGCGGCCCGCCACAGCTCGGCGAGGCCGACCATGACGGCCCACAGCACGGGCTGGACGACGTCGACCCGCTCCAGTGCCTGCGGGGAGCGGATCGCCTCGTCGGGCGACCAGTCCACCCAGTGGGCGAGCGCGCGGGAGCATTCGGCCCACTTCGCCGCGAACACCGGCGAGGTCTCCAGCAGGGGTACGGCCATGCCGGCCCACTGGGCGCCCTGGCCGGGGAAGACGAAGGTGATCCGGCGCGCTCCGGCCGCGGCGGTGCCGGTGACGACGGCGGGGCTGGGCCGTCCCTCGGCCAGCGCGGTGAGGCCGTCCAGCAGCCCGGCCCGGTCGTCGGCGAGGACCACGGCCCGGCTTGCGAGTGCGGCACGTCCGGTGGCGGCGCTGAACGCGATGTCGTGCGGGGCTGGTTCAGGGTGTTCGGTGAGGTGGGCGGCCAGCCGGAGCGCCTGGGCGCGGACGCCGGCCTCGGTCGCGGCGGAGAGGGGGACGGGGAGGGCGGCCGGGGCGGGGCGGGTCCCGGGGGACTCCGGCGTGGCGGGGGGCGCGGCGGGAGCCTGTTCCAGGACCACGTGGGCGTTGGTGCCGCTGATTCCGAACGAGGACACCGCGGCGCGGCGCAGCCTGCCGGTCTCGGGCCAGGCGCGGGCCTCCCGCAGCGGTTCCACCGCGCCGGCGGTCCAGTCGACCTGCGGGGTCGGCTCGGTCAAGTGGGCGGTGCCGGGCAGCACGCCGTGCCGGAGGGCCATGACGGCCTTGATGACCCCGGCGACACCGGCGGCGGCCTGGGTGTGGCCGATGTTGGACTTCACCGAGCCCAGCCAGAGCGGTTCGGCACGGTCCTGGCCGTAGGTGGCGAGCAGGGCCTGCACCTCGATCGGGTCGCCGAGCGGGGTGCCGGTGCCGTGGCCCTCCACGAGGTCCAGGTCGGCGGTGGTGAGCCGGGCGTCGGCGAGCGCCTGCCGGATGACCCGTTGCTGGGCCGGCCCGTTGGGGGTGGTGAGGCCGCTGCTGGCACCGTCCTGGTTGACCGCGGAGCCGCGCAGCACGGCGAGGACGGGGTGGCCGAGCCGTTCGGCGTCGCTGAGCCGTTCGACGAGGAGCATGCCGACGCCCTCGGACCAGCCGGTGCCGTCGGCTTCGGCGGAGTAGGACTTGCAGCGTCCATCGGTGGCGAGGCCGCCCTGGCGGGAGAAGTCCACGAAAACGGCCGGGGTGGACAGCACGGTCGCGCCGCCCGCCAGGGCCATCGTGCACTCCCCGGCGCGCAGGGCCCGGATCGCGGAGTGGAGGGCGACCAGGGACGAGGAGCAGGCGGTGTCGATGGTGACGGCGGGGCCCTCCAGGCCCAGCGTGTAGGCGATCCGGCCGCTGGCGACGCTGCCCGCCGTGCCCAGGCCGAGGTAGCCCTCGACGCCCTCGGGCAGGGGGTCGGTCCCGGTGCCGTAGTCGTGGTACATCACGCCGGCGTAGACGCCGGTGCGGCTGCCGCGCAGCGCGATGGGGTCGATACCGGCGCGTTCGACGGCCTCCCAGGCGGTCTCCAGGAGCAGCCGCTGCTGCGGGTCCATGGCGAGCGCCTCGCGGGGGCTGATCCCGAACAGGCCGGGGTCGAACTCGCCCGCGTCGTGCAGGAACCCGCCCTCGCGGGTGTGGCTGGTGCCGGAGCGCTCGGGGTCGTCGGCGAAGAGGGCCGCCAGGTCCCAGCCGCGGTCGGTGGGGAAGGCTCCCATGGCGTCCCGGCCGTCGAGGACGAGCCGCCACAGGTCCTCCGGCGAGCTGACGCCACCGGGGTACCGGCAGGCCATGCCGACGATCGCGATCGGCTCGTGCGCCCGGTCCTCCGCCTCGCGCAGCCGCTGCTTGGCGCGGCGCAGGTCGGTGGTCAGGCGCTTGAGCGTCTCCACGACCTTGCGGTCATCGGTCTGTTCCTGGGACAACGCAGTGGCTCCTCGTGCGGTGGTGCGGTCGGTCGTGCGGTCGTGGTCGGTCATCAGAAGTCCCCCAGCTCCCGGTCGGCGAGGTCGAGCAGATCGGCGAGGCTCTCCTCGCCGGTCTCGGCGAGCGGCTCGTCCGGGGCCGGGTCGTCGAGGGTGCGCAGCAGTGCCCGCAGCCGGGTGCGCAGGCCCTCGCGCAGCTCGGGGTCGCCGGCGAACTCGGCCGCCGTGGCCTCCAGTTCCGCGAGCGTGCTGGTGCGCAGGGACGCCACGGTGGGGCGGCCGGGGGCCAGTTCGGCCACCAGGTGGGCGGCGAGCGCGGCGGGCGTGGGGTGATCGAAGATCACCGTGGCGGGCAGCCGCAGGCCCGCGGCGGCGCCCAGCCGGTTGCGCAGTTCGACGGACATCAGGGAGTCGAAGCCGAGCTGCTGGAAGCCCCGGTCGCGGTCGACGCCGTCGGCCGTGGCGTGGCCGAGCACCTCGGCGGTGTGCCGCAGGACGGCGTCGAGTGCCCGGCGTTTGCGTTCCGCGGCGGGCAGGGAGGCCAGGGTGTCCGCGAGCGCCTCGGCCGGCTCGGGTGCCGTCCGGGCCGGGGCGGGCACCAGGGCCCGCAGGACCGGCGGGAGTTCCGCCGCCCTGGCGCGCAGTCCCGGCAGGTCGAGGCGGGCGGCGAGCGGGGCGGTCGGTGCCCCGGCACGGGCGGCGTCGAACAGCGCCAGGCCGAGTGCGGCGTCGAGCGGCAGCAGGCCGGCCCGGGAGGCGCGCCGGGTGTCGAGCTGTGCGGCCATGCCGTCGGCCCAGGGGCCCCAGGCGATCGACACCGCGGGCAGGCCGGCGGCCCGGCGGTGCGCCGCGAGGGCGTCCAGGAACGCGTTGGCAGCCGCGTAGTTGGCCTGTCCGGGTGCGCCCAGGAGTCCCGCGGCGGACGAGAACAGCACGAACGCGTCCAGGTCGCCGGTGAGTTCGTGCAGGTGCCAGGCGGCGTCCGCCTTGGGCCGCAGGACGGTGTCGAGCCGGTCCGGGGTGAGCGCCGCGACGACGCCGTCGTCGAGCACACCCGCGGCGTGCACGACGGCCGTCACGGGGTGCTCGGGGTCGACGCTCGCCAGGAGCGCGGCCAGCGCGTCCCGGTCGGCGACGTCGCAGGCCGCGAAGCGGACCTCGGCCCCGGCCGCGGCGAGTTCCGCGGCCAGCTCCGGCTGCCGCCCCTGCCGGCTGACCAGCAGCAGCCGCCGGGCGCCGTGCTCGGCGACCAGGTGCCGGGCCACCAGGGCGCCGAGGCTGCCGGTGGCTCCGGTGACCAGCACCGTGCCGCGCGCGCCCAGCGGGGCGGCGGGTACGGCGGGTTCGGCGGAGGTGGCGCGGACCAGGCGGGCGGCGCGGACCGCACCGGCGCGGATCACCAGCTGCGGCTCGCCCGTCGCCAGGGCGGCTGGCAGCGCGGCCAGGGACGCCGGGTCGTCGTCCACGTCGGCGAGGACGAGCCGGCCGGGGTGCTCGGACTGCGCCGCGCGCACCAGGCCCCAGGCGGCGGCACCGGCCAGGTCGGGCCGCTCACCGGCGAGCACCACGGCGCCGCGGGTGAGCACCACCAGCCGGGCGGCGGACTCCCCCGCCACCCACGTCTGCACCAGGTCGAGGGTGTCGCGCAGGGCGACCCGGACCGCCTCGGGGACATCGGTGCCGGTCGCGGCCCCGTCCCCGGCGGGCACGACGGCGAGCACGACGTCCGCGTCCTCCGGCACCACGGCCAGGTCCTTGACCGTCTCGGTCCCGGCTCCCAGCACCTCGGCCCGCGCGGCGTCGGCAGGGGCGAGCACCGCCCAGCGCCCGGTGGGCCGCGGGCCCTGCGCGCCGGGGACGGGCACCCAGTCCAGGTCGAACAGCGCCTCGGTGGCGGCCGGCGCGGTGCGCAGGTCCTCCGGGGCGATCGCGCGCAGACGCAGCGCTCCTACCTCGATCACGGGCCGGCCCTCGTCGTCCGTAGCGCGCAGGGACAGCCCGCCGCTTCCGTCCGGGGCGATCCGGATCCGCAGGGAGCGGGCGCCGGCCGTGTGCACCTCGACGTCGCTCCAGGTGAACGGCACGCCCGCGACGCCGAGTCCACCGACAGCGGCCGCGTGCAGGGCGGTGTCGAGCAGCGCCGGGTGCACGCCGAAGCCCGCCGGGTCGGTGCCCGGGGCGGGGCCGACCTCGGCGAACACCTCGGCGGTCGGGCCGTCCCCGCGCCGCCAGACCGCGCGCAGGGCGCGGAAGGCGGGGCCGTAGCCGAGGCCGGCGGCGGCCATCTCGTCGTAGTGGCCGGCCGGCTGCACCGGTTCGGCGTCCTGCGGCGGCCAGGGCAGCGGGTCGGTGCCGGGCGCCTGTGCCGCCGGGGCGAGTACGCCGGTGGCGTGCCGTGTCCACTCCTGGCCGTCGTCGGTGCGGGCGGACACGGTGACCGGCCGCTCGCCGTCGGCGGCGGTGCCGACGTGCACCTGGACCAGGACCGAGCCGTCCGCGGGCAGCACGAGCGGGGCGGCCAGGGTGAGTTCCCGTACCCGCGGCAGGCCGACGCGTTCGCCGGCCGCGCGGGCGAGTTCCACGAAGGCGGTGCCCGGCAGCAGGACGGTGTCCAGGACGGTGTGGTCGGCCAGCCAGGGGTGGGTGGCGGTGTCCAGCCGGCCGGTGAGCAGCATCCCGTCGGGCGAGTCGACGGCGGCCCCGAGCAGCGGGTGCCCGGCGGTGGCGAGCCCGGCGGCGGAGAGGTCGCCGGTCCGGGGGGCGGACTCCAGCCAGTAGCGGGTGCGCTGGAACGCGGTCGTCGGCAGTTCGACGGTCCGGGCTCCGGTGCCCGCGAAGAAGGCCGGCCAGTCCACCGCCGCGCCCCGGTCGTGCAGGGCGCCGAGCGCGGCGGCCACGGCGGGCGTCTCGGGGCGTCCGGCACGCAGCGTGGGCACGGCAACGGCGGTGTCCGGCAGCAGCGGAGCGGCGATCGCGGTGAGGACACCGTCCGGGCCGAGTTCCACGACGGTGTCCACGCCGGCCTCGCCGAGGGCGCGGACGCCGTCGGCGAACCGCACGGTGTCCCGTACGTGCCGGACCCAGTAGCCGGGGGTGCACAGCTCGTCGCCGGCGGCGGTGCCGGTCACCGTGGACACCAGCGGGATCCGCGGCGCACGGAACTCCACGTCGGCCAGGGCCGCCGCGAAGTCGGCGAGCATGGGCTCCATCAGCGGCGAGTGGAAGGCGTGCGACACCTTCAGCTCCCGGGTGCGGCAGCCGCGTGCGGCCCACAGCCCGGCGGTGGCCAGCACCGCGTCCCGCGCGCCGGAGACGACCACCGACCGGGGGCCGTTGACCGCGGCGAGCACCGCGCCGTCGGCCAGTTCGGCGGCCACTTCCTCCTCGGGCGCCTCGACGGCGGCCATCGCGCCGCCCGCCGGCAGGGCGGCCATGAGCCGGCTGCGGGCGGCGACGACGCGCACCGCGTCGGGCAGCGACCACACGCCGGCCAGATGCGCGGCGGCCAGTTCGCCGACGGAGTGGCCGAGCAGGAAGTCCGGTACGAAGCCCCAGGACTCGAAGAGCCGCCCGAGCGCGACCTCCAGCGCGAACAGCGCCGGCTGCGCGTACCCGGTGTCGTCGAGACCGTCGCCGGTGGCGACGACCTCGCGCAGCGGCCGGTCGAGGACCGCGTCGAACGCGGCGCACACCTCGGCGTACGCGGCGGCGAACACCGGGTGCGCGGCGGCCAGCTCCTCACCGGTGCCGGGGCGCTGAGCGCCCTGTCCGGTGAACAGGAACGCGGTGTGCCCGGTGCCGGCCACCGTCGCCGGGCCCCACTCTCCCAGCCCGGCCAGCAGTTCCTCTCGGGTCGCCGCGACGACGGTGGCCCGGCGCTCCAGGCGGGCCCGTCCGGTCACCGCCGAGTAGGCGATGTCGAGGGGGACCAGGTCCGGGTCGGCGGTCAGCGCCGCGGCGAGCCGGTCGGCCTGGGCCCGCAGCCCGGCGTCGGTACGCGCCGACAGCGCCACCGGCACGGGTACGGCGGGCCGTTCGCCGGCCTCGGCCGTCCGGTCGCCGTGGTCCAGGTGTTCCAGCACCACGTGGGCGTTGGTGCCGGACAGTCCGAAGGACGACACGGCGGCCCGGCGCGGCCGGTCCGTGCGCGGCCACTCCCGCTCCTCGGCCAGGAGTTCCACCGCGCCCAAGGACCAGTCGATGTGCGGGGACGGCTCGTCGGCGTGCAGCGTGCGGGGCAGCACACCGTGCCGCATGGCCTCGACCATCTTGATCACGCCGGCCACACCGGCGGCGGCCTGGGTGTGCCCGATGTTCGACTTGATGGACCCCAGCCACAGCGGCTCGGCGCGCTCCTGACCGTAGGCGGCGAGCAGCGCCTCCACCTCGATCGGGTCGCCGAGCGAGGTGCCGGTGCCATGGCCCTCCACGGCGTCCACGTCGGACGGCCGCAGTCCCGCGTCGGCCAGTGCCTGCCGGATCACCCGCTGCTGCGAGGGCCCGTTGGGCGCGGTGAGTCCGTTGGACGCGCCGTCCTGGTTGACGGCGGTGCCGCGGATGACGGCGAGCACCCGGTGCCCGTTGCGGCGGGCGTCGGAGAGCCGTTCGACCAGGAGCATGCCGACGCCCTCGGACCAGCCGGTGCCGTCGGCGCCGGCGCCGTACGACTTGCAGCGTCCGTCGGTGGCGAGGCCGCGCTGCCGGGAGAAGTCGACGAAGACACCCGGGGTGGCCATCACGGTGACACCGCCGGCGAGCGCGAGGTCGCTCTCGCCGGAGCGCAGCGACTGGACCGCCCAGTGCAGGGCGACCAGCGACGAGGAGCATGCGGTGTCGACGGTGACGGCCTGGCCCTCCAGACCGAGGGCGTAGGCGATCCGGCCGGAGGCGATGCTGCCCGAGTTGCCGGTGCCGAGGTAGCCCTCGACGCCGTCGGCCAGGACGTCCACGCGGGCCGCGTAGTCGTGGTACATCACGCCGGCGTACACGCCGGTCCGGCTGCCGCGCAGCGACGCGGGGTCGATCCCGGCGCGCTCGATCGCCTCCCAGGACGCCTCCAGCAGCAGCCGCTGCTGCGGGTCCATGGCCAGCGCCTCACGCGGACTGATACCGAAGAAGTCGGCGTCGAACTCGCCCGCGTCGTGCAGGAATCCGCCTTCGCGGGTGTGGCTGGTGCCGGGCCGCTCGGGGTCGTCGGCGAACAGGGCCCGCAGGTCCCAGCCGCGGTCGGTCGGGAACCCGGAGATCGCGTCGCGGCCATTGGTGACCGCGCGCCACAGCTCGTCCGGGGAGGTGATCCCACCGGGGTAGTGGCAGGCCATGCCGACGATCGCGATCGGCTCGTCCGCCGGTACGGCGGTGGGAGCCGCCTGCGCCGGGCCGGTCGTGGCGCCGAGCACGCGCTCCAGCAGGTGCGCGGCCAGCCCGGCCGGGGTGGGGTAGTCGAACACCGCGGTCGTGCCGAGCCGCAGCCCGGTCGCCGTGGCGAGCCGATTTCGCAGTTCGACGGCGGTGAGCGAGTCGAAGCCCAGGTCGAGGAAGGCCCGGTCCGCGGCGACGGCGGCGGAGGACGCGTGCCCCAGCACTGCCGCCGCCTGTTCACGGACCCACTCGACGGCGGCACGTTCGCTTTCGGCCGGCGTCAGCCCGGTGAACCGGTCGGCCCACTCCGCACCCCGCCCGGCACCGTCGGCGACCGACCGCCGGACCGGCCGCCCTGCGAGCCCCTGGAACAGGGGCGGCAGCGACTGCGCCGCGCGCAGCGCGGACAGGTCCCACAGCGCGGCGACGGACAGGGCGTCGGTGCCACGGACGGCCTGGTCGAAGAGGGCGAGCCCGTCCTCGGTACCGAGGGCCCGGGTACCCGACCGGCTGATACGGGCGAGGTCCGCCCGCCCGAGCCCCGTGGT
>NZ_JBAGKH010000040.1:0-47094 GCF_036689765.1 Streptomyces poriticola | reverse complement strand
GGGCAGCTCGTCCAGATCGGGGATGCGCCAGGGCTCGGAGCCGTTCGCCAGAGCGCCGTCCGAGAGCAGGAACACCGGGGTGCGGTAGGTCAGGGCGATCCGGGCGGCCTCCAGCGCGGCGTCGAAGCAGTCCGCGGGGGTCTTCGGTGCCACCACCGGCACCGGAGCCTCGCCGTTGCGGCCGTACATGGCCTGCAGCAGATCGGCCTGCTCGGTCTTGGTGGGCAGCCCCGTGGAGGGGCCGCCGCGCTGAATGTCCACGATCAGCAGCGGCAGCTCCAGCGACACCGCGAGACCGATCGTCTCCGACTTGAGCGCCACCCCGGGCCCCGACGTGGTGGTCACCGCCAGCGAGCCGCCGAATGCCGCGCCGAGGGCCGCGCCGATCCCGGCGATCTCGTCCTCCGCCTGGAACGTCCGCACCCCGAAGTTCTTGTGCCGGGACAGCTCGTGCAGGATGTCCGAGGCCGGGGTGATCGGATACGAACCCAGATACAACGGCAGATCCGCCTGCCGCGACGCCGCCACCAGTCCGTACGACAGGGCCAGATTCCCGGAGATGTTCCGGTACGTGCCCGCCGGGAACGCCGCGGCCGCCGGGGCCACCTCGTAGGAGACCGCGAAGTCCTCCGTCGTCTCCCCGAAATTCCAGCCGGCCCGGAACGCCGCGATGTTCGCCGCCGCGATCTCCGGCTTCTTCGCGAACTTCGCCCGCAGGAAGCTCTCCGTGCCCTCGGTGGGCCGGTGATACATCCATGACAACAGGCCGAGGGTGAACATGTTCTTCGACCGGCCCGCGTCCTTCCGCGACAGGCCGAACTCCTTCAGCGCCTCCACCGTCAGCGTCGTCAGCGGCACCCGGTGCACGCTGTAGCTGTCGAGGGAGCCGTCCTCCAGCGGCGAGGAGCCGTAGCCGACCTTCTGCATCGCCCGCTTCGTGAACTCGTCGGTGTTCACGATGATCTCCGCGCCCCGCGGCACATCCCCGAGGTTCGCCTTCAGCGCCGCCGGGTTCATCGCCACTAGCACGTTCGGGGCGTCCCCCGGCGTCAGGATGTCATGGTCCGCGAAATGCAACTGGAAACTCGAGACACCCGGCAACGTCCCGGCGGGGGCCCGGATCTCCGCCGGGAAATTCGGCAGCGTCGACAGGTCGTTGCCGAACGACGCCGTCTCCGACGTGAAACGGTCACCCGTCAACTGCATACCGTCACCCGAGTCGCCCGCAAAGCGAATGATCACCCGGTCCAGACGGCGCACCTCTTTACCCGCTGTGGCGACGGCCACCGGTCCCTCCTTTGCTGACAGGTGTGCCGGAACGGCACATTTGCGTTCTTCTTCCTGGTGACGGCCTGGTGACGCCTGGTGGCGGCCTCGTACGCGTCGGCGCAGAAGGCCGCGGAGTTCGTCGCGTACGGGGGTCATGGTGTCGGTGTCGTGTGCCTCCGCATTCGGCCGGAGCAGGGGTTCGGTGTCGGAGGGCGGAGGTTGATCCACCGGGTGCGGCGGCCCCGGTCACACCGTCGAGCTCGTCGTGCGCCGTCACGTTCTGCGGCAGAGACGTTCCTGCTCACTCTCCTGTTGCGGTACTGCGCCGTGCCGTCGGCCGGCGTCAGTCGGTGCCCCGGAAGATCCATCGGTCGGGAACGTCCCTCTCCTCGCCCGCGAGCAGGGCCGGCGGCGGGCCGTGCTCGGGGGCCGGTGCCTCGCCGGCGGGCCGTCTGTGCTCCGTGACGTCGGCTTCCATCGTCGGCCTTCCTCGTCGGGGCTCCGTGAACGCGAAGCGCGGGTGTGCCCGGAAGGTCGGGCACACCCGCGCGGCAGGTCGAGCGGAGGCTGTTCTCAGTCCTTGCCGGCAGGGGCCTGCAGAGCCTTCGAGAAGGTCTCCTCCGACTGGGCCCCACTGATCGTCCGGCCGGTGTCGAAGAGGAACAGCGGTACGGCGGTGACACCGGCCCGCCGGATCTCGGCGAGGCCGGCCCGCAGCTCCTCGGCGCCGCCCTCGGCGGGCTCGGCCCCGGCCTCGGCGGCCAGGCGGCGCAGCGTGTCCGCGTCGCCGATGTTCAGCCCGTCGGTCAGATAGGCGCGGAAGAGCCGCTCCGCCATCTGCTCGCCTCGGCCCTGCTCGGCCGCCGCGGCGAGCAGCCGGTGCGCCTCGAACGTATTGACGTGCACGGCCTTGTCGAAGTGGGCCTCGATGCCGTCCTCGGCGCCGAAGGAGGTGTCCTCGGCGATGGCCCGGGCCTGCTCCTCTCCGAACGCCTCCCTGTGCACGTCGAACAGTGGTTTGCCCTCGGCGGGGGCGTCGGGTGCGACCTGGAAGGGCCGGAAGACGATCTGGACCTCGCCGCCTTGGTCGCGGTAGCGCTCGACGGCCCGCGACAGGCGGACGAAGCCCAGGTAGGAGTGGATGCAGATGAGGTCGAGCACGAGCTCGACGCGGCGGGTGGGAAGCGTGTTCGTGGTCATGGGTCGACTCTCCGACTTCAAGCATGGTTGAGGTCAAGCGGACGGCCTGCGCCTGCCGTGTTCCGGCCACTGTTTGGCCGGTACGTCCATCGGTGGGGCGCCGCTCAGAACTCGGCCCCGGTCATCTCCGCCAGCCGTTCCCCGGTACTCCACACGACGTGGAAGCTCAGCCGGTCGAACCGCCAGCCGGAGGGGGTGCGCACCGCCCGGCCCTCGTAGTAGCCGCCCACGTCGAAGGTGCGGGAGGGGTCGCCGCCCTGGTGCACGTGCGTGGCCAGCTGGTGGACGCGCACGGTGGCCGTGTCCCCGGCCTGTTCGATGCGGTGGTTGGCGCTGAGGTGATGGGTGCGGGCCCACCGGGCCCTGGCCTTCCGCTGGAAGGCGGCGAGGCCCGCGAGCCCGGTGTGGGAGCCGATGGGGAAGGTGAACCGGGCGTCTTCGGTGAAGAGTTCGGAGAACCAGTCGTCGTCCGCGGTCTCGTCGATGGTGTCGAGGGCGACGACGTACCGGTCGAGGAGGTCTCTGATCTCCAGGCGGTCGCTCAGTACGCGCAGTTGTCCGCGCAGCGCGGCGACCTCGTCGTCGATCGAGGGCATGCGGTGCTCCTCACAGGTGTCGGCCCGTCCCGTGACCGCCCGGATCCGGGTCACAGCCGAACGGCGCGCAGGCGCACGGCCTGCAGCAGATCCGCCTGGTGCAGGGAGGCCTGACGCAGTGCCGTGTGCTGCGGTGACGCCTGGTCCGGTACGGAGGCGGTGCGGACGGCGGCGGCGAAGGCGGAGACGGTACGGCTCACCTGGTCGTCCGCGGGCAGTGGTACGTGCTCGGCCCCGGTGCGTCGTTCGAGCCGCACCTGGGGCAGGTGGCCGGCGGGCGGGGTGAAGGCCCGTTCCACGGTGATGCGTCCTTCGCTGCCCCAGAGTCCGTACGTCGAGCGGTAGGCGTGGTCGAGTCCGAAGGACAGCTGGGCGCCGACCCCGTCCGGGGTGTGCAGGAGTGCGCTGCCCGCGGTGTCGACGTCCTGTCCGGAGCCGTGGACGAGCGTCGCCCCCGTGACCCGGAGGCCGGGGCCGAGGAAGTGCAGGGCGGCCCGCACCGGGTACACGCCGGTGTCCCACAGTGCTCCGCCGGCGAGGTCGGCGCGCAGCCTGATGTCGTGAGGGGGGAGCCGCGGGACGGCGAACGCGGCATGGAACGACCGCAGTTCACCGATGGCTCCCTGGGCGAGCAGCTCCCGTACCTTCGCGTGCTGGGGGTGATGGACGAACATGACGTTCTCCATCAGGACGAGCGCGTTCTTGTCGGCCAGGGCGAGGAGTTCCCTGGTGCGGGCCGCGTCGGTGGTGAGGGGCTTCTCCGCGAGGACGTGTTTGCCCGCGCGCAGCGCCGCCTCGGCCCAGGGGGCGTGCAGGGCCGCGGGCAGCGGCACGTACACGGCGTCGATGTCGTCGCGCGCCAGGAGGGCGTCGTAGCCGTGCACCGGCCGGCAGCCGAAGTGTGCGGCGGTCTGCCGCGCCCTGGCCTCGTCGCGGCTGGCGACCGCGACGAGCTCGACGTCCGGGCCCGCCGACATCGCCGGCAGCATGCGCCGCCGGGCGATGTCGGCGCAGCCGATGACTCCGATGCGTACGGGCTTCATCAGAGCCGCACCGCTTGTGATGTGAGGCACGACAGCAGGGTCCTCGCCTGGACGTTGAGGTAGTGGTTGTGCCGCAGCAGGGACGTCAGCTGGTGGGGTGTGACCCAGATGTATCCCGGGGGCGGGGTGAGCGGTGCCTCGTCCTGGTCCGCCTGGACGAACAGGTAGTGGCTCTCCGCGTTCAGGAAGCGGCCGCCCTCCTCCGAGTGCAGGGCGCGGTAGCTGACCCGTGCGGGGTCGGCGTGCTGCACGAGGTCGAGGAACGGCGGCCGGTCCGCCTCGGGCAGATGCGCGTAGTTCTCGGGGGTGTACTGGACGGTGGGACCCAGTTCGACCGTGTCCGCGAAGCCGCCCTCGACCCGGGCGTGCGCCAGCAGGTGCGGTACGCCCCCGATGCGGCGGGTCAGGAACGCCGTGACGCCGGTGCCCTTCGGTTCGAACAGGGGCTGGGTCCAGCCGGCGACCTCGCGGCTGCCGGCCTGTACCCGTACCGCCATGACGTCGAAGTAGCGGCCGTCCTCGTGGTGGACGGTCCACTCCCCGTGCCGCCACCCCGGCAGGTTCCTGAGCGGGATCCGCTCGGTCGCCACGTCGTGGCGTGCGCGCTCGGCGGTGAACCAGGAGAGGAGCTCGGTGTCCGGGTGCAGGGCGGCGGTGTCCTCGTCGGGGAGGGCCGCGCCGGCCAGCACCGTGCGCGCGTCCATGTTGATGACGTTGTCCAGGCGGAGCAGCTCGCCGATCTGACCGAGGGTCAGCCAGCAGAAGTCGTCGTGGGACGGTACGTCGCCGACGGCCTCGACGATCATGTTGCGGTTGCTCTTGCGGTGGAACCAGGAGCCGTGCTCGGACTGCAACGCGTCGGTGAGGACCCGGCCGCGGGCGGGGTCGGTGAAGTACTGGAGATACCTCACGTCGGCGCCTTGGTGGGCCTTGGTGTAGTTGCTGCGGGTGGCCTGGACGGTCGGGGACAGCTGCAGCAGATTGCGGTTGCCCGGTTCCATCTTGGCCTGCATCAGGAAGTGCAGTACGCCGTCGAATTCCTTGACGACGATGCCGAGGATGCCCACTTCGGGCTGGTTGATGATGGGCTGGTGCCACTGGCCCGCGGGTCCCGCGGTGCTGGTGACGCGCAGCCCTTCGACGGTGAAGAACCGCCCGCTGCGGTGCGTGAGGTTGCCCGTGGGCTCCTCGAAGGACCAGCCGTCGAGCTGCGCGAACGGGATGCGGTCCACCTGGAAGCGGTGGGCCCGGCCGCGTCCGTCGAGCCAGTCGCGTACGTCCTCGGTGCTCAGGTGGCTGCCCCGGGTCGTGGCGGCGGAGCGGGCGAAGCGGTGCGGCAGTGCGGGGTCGGTCCTGCGGCGCAGGGCCCTGCCGGTGCGCAGGTCCGTGGGTGCGGCGTGGGTGGTCACGAACGGGCTCCCACGAATTCCTTCACCGAGGAGACCATGTAGTCGATCTTCTCGTCGTCGAGTGCCGGGTACACGCCGATCCAGAAGGTCTGCTCGGTGACGATGTCGCTGTTGGTGAGGTCGCCCACGATCCGGTGCGGCTGGTCGATGTAGGCGGGGTGCCGGGTGAGGTTGCCGGCGAAGAGCCTGCGGGTGCCGATCTTGCGGTCCTCCAGGAAGTCCACCAGCTCGGCCCGCTCGAACGGCGCGTCCGGGTCGACGGTGAGCGCGAAGCCGAACCAGCTCGGCTCGCTGCGCGGCGTGGCGCGGGGCAGTACCAGGTGCGGTACGTCCTCCAGTCCGTCGCGCAGCCGGGTCCAGTTGCGGCGGCGGGCGGTGATGAAGCCGTCGAGCTTGTCGAGCTGGGACAGGCCGAGGGCGGCCTGGATGTCGGTCGCCTTCAGGTTGTAGCCGACGTGGGAGAAGATGTACTTGTGGTCGTAGCCCTCGGGCAGGGTGCCCATCTGGTACTTGAACCGCTTCAGGCACTTGTTGGTCTCGCCCGGCTCGCACCAGCAGTCGCGGCCCCAGTCGCGCAGTGACTCCACGATCCGCGCGAGGGCGAGGTTCGAGGTCAGGACGCAGCCGCCCTCGCCCATGCACAGGTGGTGGGCGGGGTAGAAGCTGACGGTGGTGATGTCGCCGAAGGTGCCGGTGAGCCTGCCGTCGTAGGTAGAGCCGACGGCGTCGCAGTTGTCCTCGATGAGGAACAGGCCGTGGTCCTCGGCGAGCCGGGCGATCTCGGCGGCCTCGAAGGGGTTGCCGAGGGCGTGCGCGATCATGATGGCGCGGGTCTTGGGGCCGATGGCCTCGGCGACGCGGGCGGCGGTGGTGTTGTACGTGCCGAGCTCGACGTCGACGAACACGGGCACGAGCCCGTTCTGGATGATCGGGTTGACCGTGGTCGGGAAGCCCGCCGCGACGGTGATCACCTCGTCGCCCGGCCTGAGCCTGCGGTCCTCGAGGAGGTGCGAGGTGAAGGCCGTCATCGCGAGCAGGTTCGCGGAGGACCCGGAGTTGGTCAGGTGCGCCTTGCGCAGGCCCAGCTTGCGGGCGAACCGGGACTCGAACCTGCGGGAGCTGGGTCCGGCGGCGATCCGCATCTCCAGGGCGGCCTCCACCAGGGCGAGGCGGTCGTTCTCGTCGAGCACCGCGCCCGCGGGCCAGATCTCCGTGGTGCCGGGCACGAAGGGGGCGTCGTCCCGGACGTCCAGATGGAACTTCTTGGCCTCGTCGAGGATCAGACCCTTGTGGGCGCTCATGAGGAAATCCCTTCCCGGCGTTCATCACCGGTGTCGTCGCTCGGGTGCTTGATGGCCTTCCACCAGCCGGGGTTGTCGCGGTACCAGGCGACCGTGCCGGCGAGTCCCTGCTCGAAGGAGATCCGCGGGCGGTAGCCGAGCTCTTCGTGGATCTTGGTCTCGTCGAGCGAGTAGCGCAGGTCGTGGCCCTTGCGGTCGGCGACCCGGCGGACCAGGGAGTGGTCGGCGCCGCACAGGTCGAGCAGCCGCTCGGTGATGTGCAGGTTGGTCTGCTCGTTGCCGCCGCCGATGTTGTAGATCTCGCCCGGCCGGCCCCGGGACAGCACCGTCTCGATGGCCCGGCAGTGGTCGTCGACGTGCAGCCATTCGCGGATGTTGCCGCCGTCGCCGTACAGCGGCACCGGCAGTCCCTCGAACAGGTTGGTCACGAAGAGCGGGATCAGTTTCTCGGGGTGCTGGTAGGGGCCGTAGTTGTTGGAGCAGCGGGTGATCGACACGTCGAGCCCGTGGGTGCGCCAGTAGGCGCGGGCGATCAGGTCCGAGGACGCCTTGGACGCCGCGTAGGGCGAGTTGGGCGCCAGCGGCCACTCCTCGGTCCAGGAGCCCTCGTCGATGGAGCCGTACACCTCGTCCGTGGAGACGTGCACGACGCGTCGTACGCCGGTGGTGAGGCAGGCGTCGAGGAGTGTCTGGGTGCCGGCGACGTTCGTACGGACGAACTCGGCGGCCGAGTCCAGGGACCGGTCGACGTGCGACTCGGCGGCGAAGTGCACCACGGCGTCGTGGCCGGGCAGCAGGTCGAGGAGCAGCGGCAGGTCGCAGATGTCGCCGTGCACGAACTCCAGGCGGGGGTGGGCGGCCGGGAGGTTGTCCCGGTTGCCCGCGTAGGTGAGCTTGTCGAGGACGGTGACGCGGGTGTTCTCGTGGCCCGGGTAGCCGCCGTCGAGGAGTGTACGGACGAAGTGGGAGCCGATGAAGCCGGCGCCTCCGGTGATCAGCAGCCGCATCAGGCCGCCACCTCCACGCGGGTGTGGTCGCCGACGATGAGACGGTGGTGCGGCGCGGGCGTGCCGGCGCCGATGCCGACGGTGGCGTTGCGTCCGATGAGGGAGTAGTGCACCTTCTCGATCCGGGAGATCTGCGCCCCGTCGAGGACGATGGACTCCTCGACGGTGGTGGCGCTCAGGGCGCAGCCGGAGCCGATCGAGGTGAACGGGCCGATGTGGCTGTCGGTGATCACGGTGCCGGGCCCGATGACCGCCGGGCCGTCGATGCGCGACCGTACGACGCGGGCGCCGGGCGCGATGACGACCTGGTCGCCGATCTCGCTCTCCGCGTCGATGTCGCCCGCGATGTCCGTGCTCAGGCCGGCCAGGATGTGCCGGTTGCACTCCAGTACGTCGTCGGCCTTGCCGGTGTCCTTCCAGTAGCCGCCGTACTCGCTGGCGCGGACCTCGGCGCCCTGGGTGACGAGCCACTGGATGGCGTCGGTGATCTCCAGTTCGCCGCGGGCGCTCGGCTCGATCGCGCCGACGGCCTCGTGGATGGCGGAGGTGAAGAAGTAGACGCCGATCAGCGCGAGGTCGCTGCGGGGCTCCTGGGGCTTCTCCACCAGGCGTTCGACCTGGCCGTCCTGGTCGAACTCGACCACGCCGAAGGCCCGCGGGTCGGAGACCTTGTGGACCACGACCTGCGCGGCCGGCCGGGCGGAGCGGAACTCCTCGGCTATCTCCTGGATCCCGTCGGGGAGCATGTTGTCCCCGAGGTACATGACGAAGTCGTCCTCGCCCAGGAAGTCACGGGCCAGCTCCACGCAGTGGGCCAGGCCCAGCGGCTCGTCCTGCTTGATGTACGTGACGCGCGTGCCGCACCGGGAGCCGTCGCCCATGACGTCGGAGATCTCCGGCGCCCAGTCGCCGACGATCACTCCGATCTCGGTGACGCCCAACTCCTGGATGTTCTTCAGGACATGGGCGAGGACGGGCTTGTTGGCGATGGGGATGAGCTGTTTGGGCATGGAGTAGCTAAGGGGCCGGAGCCGGGTTCCCGACCCGCCCGACAGCACCAGCGCTTTCATTGGGGTTCTCCTCAGGGTGGTGGTTCTGGCACGTGCGTGTCTTCCGGCCCTGCCCGACGCCGCAGGGCTGGGGCGTGGTGGGCATGGGTGAGGCCGGGCACCGATGATTCGGCGCCCGGCCTCGGGGCTTCCGGCTGCCGCGGACCCGGGGGGTCAGTGCTGGTCGCGGCCGGCGAGTTTCTCCAGGCGGGGGACCATCTCGGGCGGCAGCGGGAGACGGGCGATCTCCTGCGACAGCTCCCGGGCGCGGTCGGTGAAGGAGGGCTCGGACAGCAGCCGCTCGCAGGCCTCGGCGACCCGCTCGGGGGTGGCGTCGCCGGGCGGGAGGACGAGCGCCGCGCCGTAGTCGGCGATGCGGTTCGCCGGGGCGTCGAAGACCACCGCCTCCGGGATGATCAGCTGCGGTACTCCGGCGTCCAGGGAGGTCACCGTGGTGGAGCCGCCCGCGTGGTGCACCACGAGGTCGCAGGTGGGTGCGAGGACGTCGAGGGGGATCCAGCCGGTGCGCACTCCGGGGAGTTCCGCGCGCAGTCCGGCCGCGAGGGACTCGGGCGCCGGGACGACGATCTCCACGTCGAGCGGGGCGATGTTGCGGACCAGGTCGCGCAGGAACGCGAGGTTGCGTTCCGGGGTGGCCCGGCTGCCCGACGTCACGCACACCCGGCGGCGTTCGCCCCTGGTGAGCATCCACGGTTCGAGTTCGCGCTGCAGGTTGCCGGGGCGCCAGCGCATCAGTTCGGCCGGCGGCGCGTCGGGCGGGGTGAGGCTGGGCGGGCAGATCTCGATCCGCAGATCGGGCTCGGGCAGCCGGTCGAGTCCCAGTTCCCGCAGTTCCGGGGCGAGTTCGAGTTCGGCACCGCGGTCCTGCGCGTTGGACTCGTCCGTGTCCCAGGCCTGGCGTACGTAGGGGATGCCCAGGTGGGCGGCGAGCAGCGGGGCCGCGTACGACATGGATCCGCCGACCACCAGGTCGGGCCGCCAGGTGGTGCTGATCTCGCGCAGGGCCGGCAGGCCGTCGGCGGCCATCTGGGCGAACCAGCGGCCGACGAACGGGCCCTGGCTCTCCAGGTCCATCGGGATCTCCTTGGCGTTGCCCTCCCGGTCCTGGGTGATGAAGCGCCAGATGTCGTGCGGGGTCACCGCGACGCCGGGGACCCCGGTGCCGGTGACCGACGGCATCATGTCCTTGGTCGAGGCCATGAGGATCTCGTGCCCGGCGTTGTGGACCGCGCGGGCCAGCGGCACCAGACCGAAGACGGTGGCCGGGCTGCCACCCGGTATGAACAGGAACTTCATGGTTCTTCCTTCTGTGCCGGTGGGGCGTCGGGTCAGGCCGCCGCCTGCTTGGCCGGTGCCGTCTGCTGCGGCTCCCGGTCGGGGTCGGTGATGCCGGTGGCGAGCAGCGCCGCCAGGAGGGCGACGGCGAGGCCCGCGCAGGCCAGGAAGCCGGTCCTGACCGAGGTCGCGTCGACCAGCGGACCGAGCAGCAGCGGGGAGACGAACTGCCCGGCGAAGGACGCGGTGCCGGACAGGGCCGTGGCCTGGCCGCGCAGTCGGGGCGGCGCGGTGTCGCCGATGAGGACGGTGGTGGCCGGCATGAGGATGCCCATGCCGAGGCCGAACAGGCCGGTGCCGGCCACGATCAGCGCGATGTGTCCCGTGGTGCCGAGCAGGACGAAGCCGACGGTCCAGACTCCGGCCGTGGCACGGAGCAGGACGCTGTAGCCGAGGTCGGAGCGCAGCTTGGCGTACGCGAAGCCGATCAGGCTCATCGTGACCGAGGAGGTGGTGCTGATCAGCGCGACGAGGAAGGGCTTCTCGATGCCGATCTCGGCGAGCCGGAAGGGGATGAACACCGCCAGGCCGTACAGCAGGATCGCCGCCACCACCAGCATGCCGTAGAAGCCGAGCAGGGCCGGCTTGCGGGTCAGCAGCGGCAGGAGCCGTTCCGTGGGCCCCTCGTCGTTCGCCTGCGCGGTGTTCTCCTGCTTCGGCAGGAACAGCAGGGTGGCCAGGCCGAGCGGGACACCGATCAGATAGATAGCGAAGGGCGCGTGCCAGGAGATCCCGCCGACGGCGCCGGCGAGCAGGGGCCAGCTGACCCCGCCCAGGCTCATCGCGGTGGACCGCCAGCCCATGACGCGGTCGCGCCGTGCGCCCTCGTAGTAGGAGAGCAGCGCGACCGTGGAGCCGGCGAACACCGCGGCGGCGCCGACGCCGAAGACGATGCGGCTGAGGATCAGGACCGGGTAGGACTCGGTGAACAGTCCGGCGCCGCCGGCGAGGCCGTAGAGCACGAGGCCGCCCGCGAGGGGGACCCGCACGCCCCAGCGGTCGATGAGCCAGCCGACGGAGGGACTGGCGACCGCGATGGACAGGCCGTGGGCGGTGAGGATCATGCCGGCGGCCGTGCCGCTGAGGTCGAGTTGGCCGCGGATCACTTCCAGGACGGGGGCGACGACCGCGCCCGCCATGATGGTGAGGGTCGAGGCGAGCAAGAGGGTGGGGAGAGCGCCGGCACCGGCTGCGCCGCGGGAGGCTTTCATCGCTGTCTCCTGGGTCGTGCTGTCGGAAGCGGACCGCTCGGGTGCTTCGGATGCTTCGGGTGGTTCGGGTGCTTGGATGGTTCGGGTGGTTCGGGTGGCGCGGGTGAGCCGTCATGCGGTGGCGCGCCGTCCCCACGCGGAGACGAGCAGCGTGGTGATGTCGCGGGCGTGCCCGGTGGCGAGCGAGTCGAGGAAGCCGGACAGCTGCTCGGCGGTGACGAGGCCGCTGTCGACCAGGGCGTGGCCTTCCTGGCGCAGCCGCAGGGCGATCAGTTCGGTGTCGACGTCGCTCTGGCCGGGTCCCGCCGGTGTGACCCGGGAGGCCACGGACGTCAGCCCGGCCTGGGCCAGCGTGGCCGGCAGGCGGCGGCCCCACCACAGGTCGGCGCCCTGGCCGGCCATGCGCTTGAGGTAGCCGGCGATCAGGGTGCGGCCCACGTCGGTGGTGGCGTGCTCGGGCGGCAGGTAGTAGAAGTCCTCCAGGACCAGCCAGCCGCCGGGCGCCAGCCAGCGCAGCACCCTCTCCAGGGTGCGCCTCGGGTCGTCGAGGTGCTCGAACACGGCCCGGGCGTAGATCAGGTCGAAGGACCCGTCGGCGAAGTCCTGCTCGGCCACGTCTCCTTGACGTATCGTCAGATTCGGGGCCCGGACATCGGCGAGGTGGCTGATGTCGACGTCCACCGCGAGTACGGAGCCCTGGCCGGCGCGGCCGGCGAGCCAGGTGGCCATCGAACCGGCGCCGGGGCCCAGCTCCAGACAGCGCCAGGTGCGTTCGATGGGCAGGCCCTCCAGGATCTGCACGGACACCGGGTCGTACTTCGACTCGAACAGTTTCACCTGGTCGAGCGGGGACACCTGCCCCGGGGTCAGGGAGCCCGTGCTGTGCGCGCCCCCGGCGGGGCCCGCGGTCGCGACGGCTTCCGTCATCTTCGTCACCTTTCGCTGTCGCCGGGAACGACGGCCCGTGCGGGTGCCGCGATGTGCGCTGCGACCGTGCACAGCAGCAACTGCGGCTTCTCGGCCTCCAGTCGGGCCACTCGCTCCAGGCCGTCGGCGATCTTCGGATGCTTCACGTACGTGTGGTAGGCGTTCTCGTCCACCCACGCCGGGCAGTTCACGAACGTCAGGCCGTCCCGGCCGAGGTAGGACGTGGCCCCGATGAAGCCGGGGACGTGCCGTTTCCACGCGCCGGTCTCCTCCAGGAGGCCGAGCACGGCGCGGGCGGCGCCGGGGAAGGCCAGCCGCCGTACCGCGACGGCCACCACGCCGGGCGCTCGCCCCGCCGCCGGGCCCTGCGGCCCGGCGGCGGGGGTGCCCCCGAAGGCCAGTGCGGTCTCGACGGCGCGTCCGCGCGCGGGAGCGCCCAGCACGCTGTGCTCCGGGAGGCCGCCGATCGCGGCCTCCCGGTGCTGCTCGGCGGCCCACTCGACGTGGTGCACCACCGTGGTGCCGTCGCGGCTGAGCAGGATGCGCGCGGAGCGGAACCCGCAGGCCGGGCGCAGTCGTTCGGCGGTCTCCCCGATGAGTTCCGTGACCAGCGCCTCGGCCGTGGCGGGTGCCTCGGCCCGCAGCACGTCGAAGGTCGCGTGTCCGGTCTCCGCTTCGGGCGGGTGCACCGATGTCATCGGCTGTGACTCCACGGCTCGTGGTGCGTGGGCGGTTGCAGGGACGCGCTGCTCCCGGCTCAGTGCACCTGGATGATTTCGTAGTGGCCCTTCTTGAGGAGCATGCGGCCGTCCTCGGCGTCGCTGAGCCAGTCGATGATCACGTACCGGCCGGGCGTCAGGGGCAGCTGGAGCACCGAGGAGACGCCGGCGGACATGGGCAGCCCGCCGGGGCCCTCCCCGAGCGGGCCCGGGTCCTCCGGGAACTGGCCGCTGTCGCCGAACTCGGCGAACCAGGCGAGCAGGTCCTCCTCGGTCACGTGGTCTTCCAGCGGGAAGAAGATGGCCTCCGCGGGCTGGCCCTCGGGCATGGAGTTGCGGAAGACCAGCGGCCGGCCGGCGGTCACGGTGCCCGTCACCTCGTAGCGCGGCCTGCCGTCGATCAGCTTCGCCGTGACGGCGGCGGTGGCCCGGGGGGCCGTGCCGTCGGCGGTTCCCGAGACGGTCAGGGTGCGGTGGCGCGGCTGCGCGTCACGGATGTGCTTGTAGTCGAACAGGAAGTAGCGGCCGGGCCTGAGCCGCTGGGTGAACGAGGCGGGCTGGTCCGGGTAGATGACCGTGCCGCCGAGCAGGACGCCGGTGGTCCTCATCTGCTCGCTGCCCTCGATGATGTCGGGGCCGTCGGCGTTGATGATCTTCAGCAAGGTGGTGCGGAACCGGTCCCAGCTCACCCCCGGGCGCGGCCGTGCCAGGCCGATCCAGCCCGAGCCGTCGACCGTGGTGGTGGTACGGAAGGTGACCGTCCCCGGAGCCAGGGTGGCGGGCGCCTGCAGCCCGGTCGCGGTGCTGGTGACGTCCACGGTCCGCTGCGCGCCGGCCTCCGCGACCCGGCTGACGCCGCGCACGTCGCCGGCCGGGCGGGCGGCCGCGGGACCGGTGACCGCGGTGGCCAGGAGCGCGCCGACGGCGAGCGCCGTCCAGGCCCGCAGGTTCTTCTTCCTCGACATGAAGGAACTCCCGAGATTACTGATGTGATGCAGCGAAACGAGTGAACGCCGGAGCGGATACGAAGGGACACCCGCGTACGAATACGAATTCGCCCCGAAGGCACGCCTGCGTCATCGCCGCGTTCTTCTGCACTGCCGCGCTTTTCCGGGTCGCCGCGCCGTCCCGAGCGGGCTGGGCGCCTTTTCCGAGCGAGCTCATTCGGCCCCGGCGACGGATTCCCGCCAGGTGCGCGGGCCGAGGAAGCCCGACTGGCGTTCCGGCCTGCGCCACCCGGCGGCTGCGGGGCGGGGGGCGTCGACCTCGTCGTCTGCGCCTGCCCCTGCCCCTGCCACGGCGGCGAGAACCACCGCGGTGACCGCGGCCAGTTCCGCGTCGCTCGGGCTGCCCTTCACCACGCGGAGAAAGGGAGCGGTCCCCTCCGTGTCCACTTCATGTGCTCCTCACGACGGGTCAACTGGCCATCTCCACGGGTCACTTGCCATATCAGCGGAAGCTAATGACAAGCTTCTTCGACCCGTGCGGGAACTTCAAGGGAGCCAGATTCAGATCTCTGTGAAGTTCCGCAAATCACTGTGTGCGGGCGGGAACGGGGTCACGGCGCGGCCGCGTCGACCTGGGCCGCCACGGTGCACAGCACGTACTCGGGCGGGGCGACCTCGAGCCGCGCCAGCTCCTCCTGCCCCTCGGCGATGCGCGGATCGCCCATCCACGCCTGGTAGGCCACCTCGCTCACCCACATCGGGTAGTTGATGAAGGTCGTGCCGTCCTGGTCGACGTAGGGGGTCGCCGAGATGAAGCCGGGGAACTCCCGCTTCCACTCGCCGCTGCTCGCCAGCAGGTCGAGGACGGCGTCGGCGGACTCCCGGCCGCCCAGGTGCCGGGTGGCCACCACCACGACACCGGGCTGCTCCCCGGACTCGGGCCCCTCGACGACGGGGGTCGCCGGGGCGCCGCTGAAGACGGTGGCCGCGAGCACTCCCGGCCGGGCGCCCAGGGCGTGCAGGACCCCGCCCGCGGGGTTCTCCTTGAACGAGGTGCGGTAGGCCGCCTCGTCGGTCCACTCGCCCCGGTTGATCACCACGGTGCGGTCCGCGTTCACGTGCACCCGCGAGGAGATGAACCCCGGGGTGTGCCGCACCCAGCTCCTGACCTCGTCGGTGAGGATCCCGACCAGTTCGGCGGCCGTGCCGGCCCCGTCCACCCGGAGGACACCGAAGGTGACGAAGCCGGGGCCCGGCGCGTCGGGAGCGGTCACCGGAAGGCCTCGGCGTGCTCCTCGGCCCAGCTGCGGAAGGTCCTGGCCGGCCTGCCGGTGACGTCCGCGACCACCGTCGAGCTCAGCTCCGGCGTCTCGGTGATCATCGCGAAGTAGTCGAGCGCGCCGTCCGCGTACGAGGGGGGCCAGCCGGAGGCGACCATGGCGGCACGCGCGGCTTCGTGCTGCACGTCCTGCCAGCCGAGGTCGCGGCCGATCACCTCGCCGATGATGCGCACCTGCTCCTTCTGCGACAGCTCCTCGGGCCCGGTGACCAGGTACTTCTGGCCGGCGTGCCCCGGGCCGGCCAGCGCGACCGCGCCTACGGCCGCGAGGTCGGCCTCGTGCACGGAGGTGCGGGTCGCCGCGCCGTAGGGGAAGTGCACCACCTCTCCCCCGCCGCGGATCTGCTCGGCGAAGCCCAGGGCGTTGGCCTGGAAGCCGGTGGTGCGCAGGAAGGTCCACTCCAGGCCGGTCGCCTCCAGGAGCTCCTCCAGGTAGGCGTGGCAGTTGTTGTCGACGCGCTCGAGACCGATGTGCACGCCTACCGACGAGACGAGGACCACCCGGCGTGCCCGGGCCTCTATCTTCTTCACGACCTCGGGTGCGGTCGTCACGTCGGTGGTGAAGAACGGCCACATCAGGAAGACGCCGTCGACACCGTCCAGGGCGGCGTCCAGGGTGTCCGGCCGGGCGAGGTCGCCCTCGAACAGCTCGACGCCCTCGGGCAGCCGGCCGACGTTCGGGTCGTCCTTGAGCACGAGGGCGCGGACGCGGGCCCCGGCCCTGAGGAGTTCGGCGGCCGCGTGGGGGCCCACGTTTCCGGTGGCCGCGGTGATCAGGACGGTGTGTTGGTTCGGCATGGGTAGGTGTCCTCAGTTCGGTGGCTCGGTGGCTCGGTGGCTGGGTGGCTGGGTGGTTCGGTGGCGGCTTCCGGGAGCGGGGCGTCGGGGCGTCCGGCCGGAGGCCCCGGCTCACTGCGGCGGGTTGCCGTGCTTGCGGGTGGGCAGATCGGCGTGCTTGGCGCGGAGCATGTCGAGCGAGCGGATCAGCACCGAGCGGGTCTCGCGCGGGTCGATGACGTCGTCGATCAGGCCGCGCTCCGCCGCGTAGTACGGGTGCATCAGCTCGTCCTTGTACTCCGCGATGCGCTGCTCGCGTACGGCGTCGGGGTCGTCGGCCGCGTTGATCTCCCGCCGGAACACGACGTTGGCCGCGCCCTCCGCGCCCATCACCGCGATCTCGTTGGTGGGCCAGGCCAGGGAGAGGTCCGCGCCGATGGAGCGGGAGTCCATCACGATGTACGCGCCGCCGTACGCCTTGCGCAGCACCAGCGACACTCTCGGCACGGTGGCGTTGCAGTAGGCGTACAGGAGTTTGGCGCCGCGTCGGATGATGCCGTTGTGCTCCTGGTCGACGCCCGGCAGGAAGCCCGGCACGTCGACCAGGGTGACCAGCGGGATGCTGAAGGCGTCGCAGAACTGGACGAAGCGTGCGCCCTTCTCCGAGGACTCGATGTCGAGGACCCCGGCCATGGCGGCGGGCTGGTTGGCGACGATGCCGACGACATGGCCGTCCAGACGTGTCAGGGCGCACACGATGTTGGTGGCCCAGCCCGGGTGGACCTCGAAGAACTCGCCGTCGTCGACGACCTCCTCGATGACCTTGCGGATGTCGTAGGCCTGCCCTGAGCCGACAGGCACCAGGTCGAGCAGGGCGTCATTGAGCCGGTCCGCCGGGTCGCCCGACCGCTCCACGGGGGCCAGTTCACGGTTGTTGGCGGGCAGCAGCGAGAGCAGGTAGCGCACGTCCTCGATGCAGGACTCCTCGTCGTCGTACGCGAAGTGCGCGACGCCCGAGGTCATCGAGTGCACATCGGCGCCGCCGAGGCCGTTCTGCGTGATCTCCTCGCCCGTGACGGTCTTGACCACGTCGGGGCCGGTGATGAACATCTGCGAGGTGTCGCGGACCATGAACACGAAGTCCGTCAGGGCGGGGCTGTAGGCCGCTCCGCCGGCGCACGGGCCCAGCATGACGCTGATCTGCGGGATCACCCCGGAGGACCTGGTGTTGCGCTGGAAGATGCCGCCGTACCCGGCGAGCGCCGTGACGCCCTCCTGGATGCGGGCACCCGCGCCGTCGTTGAGGGACACGAGGGGGGCGCCGGCGGCCTCGGCGAGGTCCTGGATCTTGTGGATCTTCTGGGCGTGGGCCTCGCCCAGGGCGCCGCCGAAGATCCGGAAGTCATGGGCGTACACGAAGACCGTACGGCCGTGGACGCTGCCCCAGCCGGTGACCACTCCGTCGTTGTACGGCTTCTTGTGCTCCAGGCCGAAGCCGGTGGCGCGGTGCCGGCGCAGCGGCTCCACCTCGTTGAACGAGCCCTTGTCCAGGAGCAGCGTGATCCGCTCGTACGCGGTCAGCTTGCCCTTGGCGTGCTGCCGTTCGGTGGCGGCCGGGTCGGGGCCCTGCCGCGCCGTCTCCTTGATCTCGGTGAGCTCGGATATGCGGTCGAGGATCGTCTGGTCGCTTGCGGACATGGGGTCTGCACACTCTCCGTAGGTCGTGGGTCGGACGGCGGCGAACGGCGTCGGTCAGACCCCGGTGGCCGCCGCGGTGAACGCGTCGGCGGTCAGGCCCAGTTGGCGGGCGGTGTGCGTGGCGTGGACACGGGCGCCCGGCGTGATGCGCCGGATCAGCCCGCCGAGGACCAGGCCGCTGCCCACCTCGACGAACCGGTGCGTGCCGCAGGCGTCGAGGGTGCGCACCGCCTGGTTCCAGCGCACGGGGCTGGTGAGCTGGCCGCGCAGCGCCACGACGGCCTCCGCCGCGGTCGTCACCCGGGTGCCGGTGACGCTGGAGACCAGCGGGATGCGCGGTTCCCGGAAGTCCGTGGAGATCAGTGCCTCGGTGAACTCCGCCTCGACGCCGCGCAGCAGCCGGGAGTGGAAGGGCCCTCCGGGCTTCAGCGCGGCCACCCGTGCGGCCCCGGCGGCGCGGGCCGCGCCCATCACCGCGGTCACGGCCTCGGCCTCGCCGGAGACCACCGTCTGGCCGGGGCCGTTGTCACCGGTGATCTCGACGGCGCGGCCGGTGGCTGTCGCGGCTGCGGCGCACAGCCGTGCCACGGCTGCCCGGTCGAGGCCGAGCACCGCGACGGTCGCGCCCTGCACCCGGTCGGCGACCGTGGCCGTCAGCTCGCCGCGCAGCCGGACCAGCGACAGGGCGTCGGTCCACTCCAGGACTTCCGCGGCGACGAGTGCCGCGTACTCCCCCAGGCCGTGCCCGGCGACCGCGTCGGGTTCGATGCCCCGGCCGCGCAGCACCTCCAGGGTGGCCAGGCTCGCCAGCAGGATCGCCGGCTGGGCGACCACGGGGTCGTCCAGGTCCCGGGCGGGCCCGTGCCAGGACAGCCGGGACAACGGGATGCCGAGGTGGTCGTCGGCGACGCGGTAGTAGGTGTCGAGCAGGTCGGGCCGCTGGGCGAGCAGGTGCCTGCCCATGCCGAGTCGCTGCGAGCCCTGCCCGGGAAACACGAATGCGGTGCCGGTCATCCTCATGTCCTTGTCGTCACTCGACGGTGCCGGTGACGGCCGCCTCAGCAGGCGAGCAGCACCGGTTCGGATACGTGCGCCGCGTCGCCCGGGCCGGGGGCGCGCAGCCAGTCCTCGGTCAGCCGGCGGATGCGGACCCGCCCCGGGGCGGGTCCGCGGACCGCGGCGGCGGCGGAGTGGGTGGGGCCGCAGGGGACGTCGAGAATCGCCCACCCGGCCGGATGGCGTCCGGTGTCGGCGCCGAGATAGTCCTGGGCGGGCGAGCGGCTCAGGCCCGTGCCGATGCCCTTGAGGAAGGCCTCCTTGCGGGTCCAGATCCGGCCGAAGCAGGCGGTCGGCTCCCCTGCCGCCGCCAGTTCGCGCTGTTCGTCCGGGTGCAGGGCCCGGGCGCAGATCTCGACGCTCTCCTGCTTCGGCCGCTTCTCCACGTCCACGCCGATCGCTGCGGCGGCGACGCCCACGAGGGCGACTCCCCCGCTGTGCGACAGCGAGAAGTGCAGGTCCGGGGCGGCTTCGGCGGGCCGTGCCACGGCGGGCCTGCCGTGGGCCCCGCCGCAGCCGGGGCAGGGCTCGCGGACGAACGTCACGTCCGCGGGTGCCGTGCCGGTGTAGCGGCCGAGGAGCCTGCGCAGCGCGATGTGCGCGGAGGCGTAGAGCAGCCCGTCCTCGGCGCGCATGAACGAGTCGGCCCTGCGCTGTTCGGCCGCGTCGAGTTCCGTGGTGTCGAGCGCCGTCGCGTCCGGCACGGCGGGGCTGCGCACCAGCCACAGGTCGACCCGGTCCGCGGAGACGGTGAAGTCGAAGGAGGGGTCGTCGGCCGGCCGGCGGGCCGGTGGCGTGGCTCTCGGCCGGTTGCTCCCGTTCATGCCGGTACCGGCGAGCGGTGCCGGTGCGGTCTTCGTACGCTCCCGAGCTGACCCGCCAGGCAGTCGACCAGCTCGGCGGCGCTGTTCGCGAGCAGCAGCATCTGCAGGTTCAGCTCGACCTTCAGGGCGGCTTCCATGCGGTGCTGGAGTTCGAGGCCGGCGATCGAGCCGATGCCCAGGCTGTTCATCGGCCGGTCCGTGGTGTCGACGAGATGGGGCGCGATGTCCAGGACCCGGCCGAGTTCCTGGCGTACGTACGTGTCGAGCATCCGCACGCGCTCGTCGGGTGCGGCGGCGGCCAGGGTCGCGCGGTCGGGTGCGCTCACCTCGGCGGCGGGCGGGCGGGGCCGGCCGGCGTGTGAAGTCGCTGTCATGGTCCGTCCCGAGGTCAAGGGGTGAGGGGTCGGGCCGGCCGGGCCGGGCGGCGTGCTGCCGCCCGGCCCGGCCGGAGCTGTCCGACGGCCGTGTCAGGCCTGGTAGGGGGTCTTCTCCCGGGCCTCGCGCAGGGCGTTGCCCCACCAGACGAGCTGGTCGAGGAGCACCTTGGCGGCGCCGGCCGGACCGGTCTGGTCCTTGGGCCGGCCCGCGTCGTCGAAGCCGTCGAGGCCGTGGAAGCTGACCGCGTCGCGGACGGTGACCGCGTGCAGCTCGGCGAAGACCGGACGCAGGTGCTCCACGGAGCGCAGGCCACCGGCCATGCCGCCGTAGGAGACGAAACCGACCGGCTTGGCGCGCCACTCGGTGTAGTGCCAGTCGATGAGGTGCTTGAGCGACGCCGGGTAGCTGTGGTTGTACTCCGGCGTCACCACCACGTACGCGTCGGCCGTCTCCAGGCGCGGCGACACCTTGGCGAGGGCCTCGGCGCCCTCCGGCGACGGCTCGAAGGAGATGGCGCGCGGCAGCTCGTGGTCGGCGAGGTCGATCACGTCGACCGTGAGGTCGTCCCGGTCCTTGGCGATACCGGCGAACCACTCACCGACCGTAGGTCCGAACCGGCCTTCGCGGACGCTGCTGATGACGATCGCAAGCCGCAGAGGCTTCGACATGGAGTTTCCTTTCATCGGGGAACGTGGTGGGCGGTGGTGTCCGCCGACCGCCGCGGCGCAAGGCCGCGGAGCGCGATGACCAGACCGGCGAGTCCGACGGCCGTGATCAGCAGGAGCACCGGCTCCCGGCCCGCCGGGTACAGCGCGGCGCAGAGCACGGTCATGAGGGCCGCCGACAGCTGGACGGCGGTCTGGTAGTGGCTGCCCGCCGCCGCCTGCAGGGAGTCCGGGACCGACCCGGTGGCCTGGGTGTGGAGGGCGGTGAAGGCGCACACGAACGCGGCGCCGACGAACAGCATCGTGGGCAGCACATCGGTGGCGTAGTGGACCTCGGCGCCGGTGCGCGGGTAGAGCGCGTAGCCGAGCGGTGCGGCGGTGGCGCCCGCCGCGATCAGCCGGGCCGGGCCGAAGCGGGTGACGAGGCGTCCGGAGTGCAGTGCGGTGAGCGCGAGGGGTGCCGCCGCGGGCAGGAAGGCGAGGCCCGTCTGCAACGGGCCGAAGCCGGCGCGCTGTTGCAGGTGCAGGGTGCTCACCAGGAGCAGGCCCAGGTAGGAGCCGTTGAGGACGCCGGCGCCGAGCGCCGAGCGCACGAACGGTCCTCGGGTGAGCAGGCCCAGGTTCAACAGGGGCTGCCGGGCGGTGAGTTCGATCCGTACGAAGAGCAGTCCGAGCACGAGCGCGCCTGCGAACGCCGCGATGACGGACGGGTGGTCCCAGCCCGTGTCGGGGCCGCGGGAGACGGCGTGCATCAGGAGCAGCAGGGCCGCGGTGAGGCTGAGGGCGCCCGCGATGTCGTAGCGCCGCGGTGCGGCCGGGCGGGGTTCGTCGCGGGGGATCAGGCGCAGGCCCGCGACGAAGAGCAGCAGGGCGACCGGCGCGGGGAAGGCGAAGGTCCAGCGCCAGCTGATCTCGGTGAGCGCCCCGGACAGGAGCAGTCCCGCCGAGAAGCCGCTGGCGCCGAAGAGGGAGTAGACCGACAGGGCCCGGGAGCGGGCGGGGCCCTGGGGGAAGGAGGAGGCGATGATGGCGATGCCGGTGGGCGCGGTGAGCGCGGCGCAGAAGCCCTTCACGAAGCGGGTGGCCGTGAGCAGGGCCGCGTGGTCCGCGAGGGCACCGGCGAGGGACGCGACGGCGAACACCAGGAGTGCCGCCAGATAGACGGGGCGGCGTCCCAGGATCGCCACGGCCCGGCCGCCGAAGAGCAGCAGGGCGCCGAAGCCGGCGGCGAACCCCGAGACCACCCAGTGGAGCTGACGGGGGGCCAGATCCAGGTCGGCGCCGATGGCGGGCAGCGCCACCAGGGCGACGGACACCTCCAGGGCGTCGATGAGCATGTTGCCCGCCAGCACGAACAGCAGGCCCCACGGGGCCGCTCGGGCGCCGTTCACGGGTGGTGTCGTACGTGTCATGGTCCTGTTCCGGCCTGGTCGCGGGATGGGGGTGGTGGGGGGGTCGGGCCGGCCGGGCGGGTTGGTGCCCGGCCGGCCCTGCCGACGTGACGGGGGGGCACGCCGGCCGTCCGTGGGGCCGGGCGGGTCAGCCCAGCAGGGTGCCGCCGGTGGCGTCGACGAAGGACCCGGTGATCCAGCGGGCCTCGTCACCGGCGAGGAAGGCCACCACGTCGGCGATGTCCTCGGGCTCGCCGACGCGGTTGAAGGCGGACAGCTGCGCCATCTGCTCCACCGCCTCGGGGATGCCGAAGACGGGGTTGTCGTTGCGGGTGATGCCGGGTGCCACGGAGTTGATGGTGATGTTCCGCGGGCCCAGGTACTTCGCGAAGTGCAGGGCGAGCTGGTCGACCGCGCCCTTGGTCATGGCGTACGCGATCTCGTCCGGGTTCGCGAACCGGGTGAGGCCGGAGGTGATGTTGATGATGCGGCCGCCGTCGGGCATGTTCTTCAGCGCGCGCTGGATGAGGAAGAACGGCGCCTTGGCGTTGACGGCGAAGAGCTCGTCGAACTTCTCCGGGGTGGTGTCCTCGGGCTTGACGCCGCCCATGACACCGGCGTTGTTGACGAGGATGTCCAGGTCGGTGGAGCCGGTGCGCTCGCGCAGTCCGCTCTCCAGGCCGAGGAAGAGTTCGTGCACGTCGCCGGGGACGCCGAGTTCGGCGCGGACGGTGAAGGCCCGGCCGCCGTCCTTCTCGATCTCGGTGACGACCTCGTCGGCGGCGTCCTTGCGTGCCGTGTAGTGGACCGCGACGAGCGCGCCCTCCTGGGCGAGGCGTGTCGCGGCCGCCCGGCCCATGCCCCGGCTGGAGCCGGTGACCAGCGCGGTCTTGCCCGTGAGCCTGTTCATGTGTGTTCTCCACTTCTTCGCCGTCGCTGTGGCCGACGGGTTGGTGTTCGCCCGCGCCGCGGCCGACGGCGCCGCCGGGGCGGGGCGGGTGGCCGCCGCCTGCGCGGCGGGCGTTCCGAACCAGCGGTGCAGCGCCTGCTCCAGGTCCGTGCCGGGGGTGTCGGCCCAGACGACGTAGCCGTCCGGGCGCACCAGGAGGGCCCCGGTGTCCGGTGCCGCGCCGCCGGTGCACGAGCCGGCGCTGACGGTGCGCACCAGGTCTGCCCAGGGCGCCGCGGCGGAGCGCAGCGCCTCGTGCCGGGCGGCGCCGCCGGGCTTGCCGCAGGGCAGCAGGAGCAGGACGCCCCGCCCGGGGCGCAGCGTCGCCGTGCTGGTGACGGCGCCCTCGTCGGTGGTGAGCTGCCAGTGCGGCAGCCGGCGGCCGAGCAGCGGGTGTTCGCCCGGCCCCACCTCGTAACGGGTGTCGAGGCCGGAGATCGCTCCGGCCAGATGGGCCCGTACGTTCTCGCTGCCCGCGGCCAGTTCGGCGAGGACCTGCCGGACCGGCTCGACCTCGGCGGAGCCGAGCAGCAGCAGTGCCTGTGCCCTGATGTTGCCGAGGACCTTCTGGCCGACGGCGTGCCGTTCGCCGTGGTAGCTGTCGAGCAGTCCGTGCGGGCCCCGCTCGGCCACTTGCGCGGCGAGTTTCCAGCCGAGGTTGACGGCGTCCTGCAGGCCCAGGTTGAGGGCCTGCCCGCCGATCGGCATCTGCTGGTGCGCCGCGTCGCCGGCGAGGAGGAACCGGAAGTCGCGGTAGTTCTCCGCCTGCCGGGAGGCGTCGCCGAAGGAGTTCACCCACAGCGGGGTGCCGCCGGAGATGTCCTCGCCGGTGACGCGCTTCCAGGTGTCGGCGACGTCCGCGAACCGCGGCTGGGTGCCGCGGGGCTTGGCACCGAACTCGTGCACCATCACCCGGGTCACTCCGTCGGGACGCCGGGCGGCGATGGCGAGTCCGCCGTCGAGCCGCTCGAAGCGGCGGTTGGGTACGTCGATGCCCGCGACGTCGGCGCGCAGCAGTTCGCGTTCCGCGTCGGCGCCGGGGAACGCGAAGCCCCCCAGGCGGCGCACGACGCTGTTCTCGCCGTCGCAGCCGACGACGCACTTGGCGCGGAAGAGCTCCGTCGTCCCCGCCGCGGTGCGCACCTCGGCCTCGGCGTAGTCGCCGGTCGCGGTCAGGGCGGTCACCTCGTGGCCGCGCCTGATGTCCGCGCCCAGGTCCTTGGCCCACTGTCCGAGCAGCTCCTCCATGCGGGTCTGCTGGACCTTCCACTGGCCCGGGTAGGGGCTGGGAAGCGTGAGGTCGAGCGGGATCCCGCCGAAGTGGCCCATCGGCTCGTTGGGTATGTCGCCCAGCGGAGCGAGCAGACCACGGCTGTCGAGGATCTCCATGGTGCGGGCGTGCAGGGTGGACGCCCGCGACTCGGTGGTCGGTGCGGTGAGCTGTTCGAGGACCACCACGTCCGCGCCGGCGAGCCGGAGCTCGCCCGCGAGGAACAGCCCGACGGGGCCCGCGCCGACCACGACCACCTGGGTCTCGGTGTAGTCCCCGGGCATGGTCAGGCCCGCGCTTCCGCGTAGTCCTTGGCGTGGCCGAGGGTGGCCCGGCTGTTGGTGGACAGCGCGCCCTGGACGTACTTCCTGGCGTCCTCGACGGTCGCGTCGGCGCCGAGGATCCGGGCGATGTTCGCGGTGTTGATGGTGACGGTGTGCTGTGAGGAGGCGGAGACGCCGGTCTCGTCCTCGGCGAACGTCCAGTAGCCGGTGTGCAGGGTCATCAGTGCCGGCAGGGTCACCTGCTTGTAGGCGATCTTCTCGTGCGGGAAGGTCACCCGGTACGACTTGGTGGTGTGCGTGGAGCCGTCCTTGGCGCGGGTGTCCATCTCCAGCTCCTGCAGGCCCGGGGAGGGCTCGTCGAAGCGGACGGTGGCGACGTGCGGCAGCCGCTCGGGCCAGGCCTGCGCCTCGTTGATGAAGTCGAAGACGTCCTTGGCCAGGCCGTTGACGCGGATGGTGTCCTCGAAGGAGAACGTGAGGTCCTCGGCGGCGTGCGCGGCCTCCACGTTCTCCTTCAGCGCGGCCAGCTCGGAGCGGGAGTTGCGGTCGACGGCCTCGTCGATCCACGCCAGGCTCTCCGGGTCGTCGCCGACGGCCCGGTAGTCGTGCAGGAGCCGGATTCGGGACTCGCCCTCGGAGACCGGCTCGATGATCCACGTACCGCCCATGGCGGCGACCGGGGGTGCGGAGACCTCCTGGCGGAAGGTGATCCGCAGCTGCTCGGGGTCCAGGGTGCGGCGCGAGGTCCAGTTCTTGGCCTCGCCGTTGGCGGTGGCCCAGATGTGGATGCGCTCGGTGCCCTCGCCCTGCTCCTCGCGGTCGACGTAGATGGTCGGCGGGAAGATCCGCGGCCAGTTCTGGACCTCTGCGATCAGCCGGTACACGGCGGCGGCCGGCGCCGCGACCGTCGTCTCGTGCTCCACCTCGCGCAGGCCGGGCTGCGACATGCTGTGCTCCTCGGTTTCGGGGTCGGGTTGGAGTGGGGACCGGACGGAACAGGCGCGTCCGGCGCGGCCGTTGGGCTCAGAAGTTGCCGAGGCCGCCGCAGACGTTGAGGGCCTGCGAGGTGATGGAGGCGGCGGTGTCGGAGGCGAGATAGCCGACCAGGCCCGCCACTTCCTCGGGGGTCGAGTAGCGGCCCAGCGGGATCTTCGCCTGGAACTTCTCCAGGATCGCCTCCTCGGTGGCGTCGTACGCGGCCGCGTAGCCCTGGCGGACCCGCTGCGCCATCGGCGTCTCGACGTAGCCGGGGCAGACCGCGTTCACGGTGATGCCGGTGGGGGCCAGCTCGTTGCCGAGGGCCTTGGTGAAGCCGACGACGCCGTGCTTGGAGGCCGAGTAGGGGGCGCCGAGGACGACGCCCTGCTTGCCCGCGGTGGAGGCGATGTTGATGATGCGGCCGCGGTCCTTGGCGCGCATCCCACCGGTGGTGAGCGCCTCGCGGGTCAGCCGGAAGACGCTGTTGAGGTTGGTGTCGATGACGTCGGCCCACAGCTCGTCGGTGAGGTCCGCGGTGACGCCGCCGCCGCTGCGGCCGGCGTTGTTGACCAGGACGTCGACGGTGTCGAAGCGGTCGACCGCGGCCTGGACGAAGGCCCGGGCGTCGTCCGTGGACCGCACGTCGAGGGTGGTGCCGTCGGCGTCGAGGCCCTCGCTCTGGAGCTGCTTGACGGTCTCGGCGACGTTGTCGGCGCTGCGGGCACCGATGAACACCCGATGGTTCTGCGTGGCCAGGAGCCTGGCGGCGGCGAGCCCGATTCCGCTGGTGCCACCCGTGACGAGGGCGACCCTCTTGTCCTGCTGCGACATGTCTGTGTTCTCCGTAAGCAAAAGGGACTTGGCGTACGAGCCATGAAGGGGGGCCTGGCGTGCACGGCCGCCGCGACGGGAGCCGGCGCGGCGGCCGTGCCGGCGGGCCGGTGCTGGGGCCGGGAGCGTCCCGTCAGGAGGCGACGAGTTCCTCGAGGTAGCCGTTGATGGCGGCCACCAGGGTCCGCGGGGTGCGGTTGTCGGTGAAGACGTCGTCGTCGAGGGATATGCCGTACTCGCGCTCTATTCGGCCACCGGTCTCCAGGAGCGCCAGGGACTCGTAGCCCAGCTCCTCGAAGTCGGTGTCGAGGATGTCGCCGTCGAGGTCGACGCCCTCGTCCGCACCGGCGCCCTCGAGGAGGATGCGCTTGAGGTCCTCGATGGTGAATTCCTTGTCGGACATACGGGTCCCTTTCTGGGTTCGAGCACCCGCGCGGGTGCGGAGCGGTGGTGTACCGCCGCCCGCTCGGGAGTCGGCGGGGCGGCGGGGCCGGCGAGGGAGGGAGGTCAGTCGACCGCGCGGACGACGACGGCGGAGTTGAAGCCGCCGACACCGCGGGCGAGCACCAGGGCGGTGCGTACCGGGGCGGTGCGCGGCTGGCCGGTCACCAGGTCCAGGTCGTACTCGGGCGACGGCTCGACGTTGGTGGTCGGCGGGATCAGGCCCTCGCGGATCGCCAGAACGGCGCAGACCACGTCGACCGGGGCGGCGCCGGAGTAGAGGCGGCCGGTCATCGTCTTGGGCGCGGTGACCGGGACTCCGGACGGCCCGAAGACCGCGGTGATCGCGTCGGCCTCCTGGCGGTCCAGGTCCGGGCTGCCGGCGGCGTCGGCGAAGACCACGTCGACGTCGGCGGCCGTGACTCCGGCGTCGGCGAGGGCCGCCTCGACGGCGTGCCGCAGCCCCGGCTCGCGGCCGCTGCCGGGCTTCGGGTCGAAGGTGGAGCCGTAGCCCGCGACTTCGCCGTAGATCTTCCCGGCGCCCCGCTCACGGGCGGTCCGCTCGTCCTCCAGGATCAGCAGCGCGCCGCCCTCGCCCGGCACGTAGCCGTTCGCGGCCCGGTCGAAGGGCAGGTAGGCGCGCTCGGGCTGGTCGCTGGTGGAGAGGCGGCCGCCGGCGATCTGGGCGACCCAACCCCAGGGGCAGATCGAGGCGTCGAAGCCGCCGGAGAAGATCAGCTTGCTGCCCTTGCGGATCTGCCGGCGCGCCTGGGCGATGGCGTCGAGGCCGCCCGCGTGGTCGCTGACGACGACACCGCTGGGGCCCTTCATGCCGTTGCGGATGGAGATCTGGCCGCTGTTGACGGCGTAGAACCAGGCGAAGGACTGGTACGCGCTGACGTACTGGCTGCCCTGGCTCCACAGCTTCTTCAGCTCGTTCTGGCCGAACTCGAAGCCGCCCGAGGTGGAGGCGGTGACGACGCCCATGTCGTACTCGGGGATGTTGCCCGGCTCGACGCCCGCGTCCTCGAAGGCGCACTCGGCGGCGACCAGGGCGAGCTGCGTCATCCGGTCGGTCTGCGGGATCAGCCGGCTGGGCAGGTGCTCCTTGGCCTCGAAGCCGCGGATCTCCCCGGCGAGCTGTGCCGGGTACGACGACGGGTCGAAGCGGGTGACCCGCCCGATGGCGTTCTTGCCGACCCGGGTGGCGGCCCAGAACTCGTCCACGCCGAGCCCGTTGGGCGTCGCGACGCCGATACCGGTGATGACTGTCCTGGTGCTCATGCCGCGTTCCTCCCGGGTCGGGCGAGGACCATCGCGCTCTGGAATCCGCCGAAGCCGCTGCCGACCGTCAGGACCGCGTCGGTGCGCTGCTCGCGCGCGGTGAGCGGCACGTAGTCGAGGTCGCAGTCCGGGTCGGGGGTGTGCAGGTTCGCGGTGGGGGGCACCACGTGGTGTTCCATCGCCAGGACGGACGCGGCGATCTCGATCGAGCCGATCGCGCCGAGCGAGTGGCCCACCATCGACTTGATGGAGCTCACGGGGGTGCGGTACGCGTGGTCGCCGAGGCTCAGCTTGAACGCGGCGGTCTCGTGCCGGTCGTTCTGCTTGGTGCCGGAGCCGTGCGCGTTGATGTAGTCGATCCGGTCGGGGTTCATCCGCGCCTCGGCGAGGGCGACGTCGATGGCCTCGGACATCTCCCGCCCGTCGGGGCGCAGGCCCGTCATGTGGAAGGCGTTGCAGCGCGAGGCGTACCCGGCGATCTCGGCGTAGATGTGCGCGCCGCGTTTCCGGGCGTTCTGCAGCTCTTCGAGTACGAAGACGGCGCTGCCCTCGCCGAGCACGAAGCCGTTGCGGGTGCCGTCGAAGGGCCGCGAGGCGTGCGCGGGGTCGTCGTTGCGCGGTGTGGTGGCCTTGATCGCGTCGAAGCACGCCATGGTGATCGGCGAGATCGGGGCGTCCGTCGCACCGGCGATCATCACGTCCGCGGTGCCCTCGCGGATCAGCTCGACGGCGTGGCCGACCGAGTCGAGGCCGGAGGTGCAGCCGGTGGAGACCACCGTGGCCGGGCCTTCGGCGCCGACCGCCCACGCCGCCTCGGCCGCGAACGAGCTGGGCACGAAGTGGTTGTACAGGTGCTGCGGCGCATAGGTGTGGTCGACCAGGTCGAGGGTGCCGTTGTCGCTGACCACGCGGTACTCGTCGTCGAGTCCGGTGGTGGCGCCGACCGCGCTGCCGATGGTGACACCGGTGCGGTGCGGGTCGAACCCGGCGAGGTCGAGCCCGCTGTCGGCGAGTGCCTCACGGGCGGTGACCACAGCGAACTGGGCGGCGCGGTCCATGCGGCGGATCTCCTGCGGAGTCAGCCCGTGCAGTTCGGGGTCGAAGTCGGCCTCGGCCGCGACCCTGGATCGGAAGGCGGAGGGGTCGAAGAAGGTGATCCCCCGGGTCGCCGTGCGTCCTTCGCTCAGCAGACTCCAGAAGTTCTTGGCGCCGATGCCGCCCGGCGCGAGCACTCCGACTCCTGTGATTGCTACCCGGCGGCCCACTAGCGGTGGCCTCCCCTCGTGTCGGCGGACGGCATCACTGAGCGGCCGTCCAGTTGTAGAAGCGGGTGGCCATCGCGTCGGCGGGCGAGCGCCAGGTCGCGGGGTCGTACGCCTCGATGAACGGCTTGAGGTCCTCGCTGATCTGCACGAACCGCGGGTCGGTCCTGGCGTCCTCGATCAGCTCGCCGCCGTTCTCGCCGTCGAAGTCCTGCAGGTGGAAGTACAGGCCGTTGTACGAGAACAGCTGGCGGCGGCGGGTGCCCATGCGGTGCGGCATCTCGGTCCGGTCGAACTCGCCGAAGAGCGTGGCCACCTCGGCGCTGGACCGGACGTCCATCCGGGCCACGATCAGGGTGCTGTGCATGTGCTTCTCTCTCCTCCGTTGGGTGACGCTTGGTGGGTCAGCGGACGGGCCCGGGGCTGAACAGGCGGATGAAGTCCGTCACCCCGGCGGCGATCAGCGCCTCGGTCTCGAAGTCCGCGAGCGGCAGGGCGCCGTGGAACGAGCGCTGCACGACGCTGCCTGCGACCAGCTGGATGAAGCGGCCGGCCGCGTGGTCGGCGTCGACGATGTCGAGCAGGCCCTCGTCGGCGAGGCGCGCCAGCCTGCGGGCCAGTTCGCGCTGGGCCTGCCGGGGTCCGGCGGTCTGCCACATCTCCAGGAACCCGGTGGGCAGCCGGGTCACCTCGGCGCTGACGTGCCGGACGATGGCGAAGTGCTCGGGGAAGTCGGCCAGGGGCGTCAGCCAGGCCCGTCCCAGCGCGGTGAGCTGCTGTTCCAGGTCGGTGACGCCGACGAGGTGGCTCTCGGCGACGACGGTGAGTGCGGCGGCGACGGAGGCGGAGCTGTCGAGCAGGACGGAGAGCAGCATCTGCTCCTTGTCCTTGAAGTAGTGCTCGACGACGGCGTGTTCGAGACCGGCCTCGGCGGCGACGGCCTCGAGGGTGGTGTGTGCCCAGCCCTCGCGGGCGAAGACGGCGCGGGCCGCTCGCACGACGTCCCGGCGCTGCTCCGCCGGACCGGCCTTGACCCGCTCGACGGTTGCCTGCGGCGTAGCCATTCGGTTCTCCTCCAATGGGTGTGCGGGTCCGATAGCCGGGCCCGCGGCGCGCGGTGCGGGCCCGGGTCGTCTCCTTCGGATCGGGCGGGGCCTGGGGGGGGTGCCGGTGGGGTGCGGCGTTCAGCCGGCCAGGGGCTTGCCGAACCAGCGCTCCAGCGCCATCGGCAGGTCGTGGTGGGAGCCGGGTGCGGCCCAGGCGACGTAGCCGTCGGGGCGGATCAGGACGGCCGTGGTGCCGTCGAGGCCGCCGGCCGCCGAGACGGCGCCCGGCTCGGCGGTGACGATGTCCACGCGGTCGGACCAGCCGGCGGCGCGGGCCCGCAGCCGCGCGTTGTCGGTGAGGTCGAGCAGCACGCCGCGGGCGGAGTGCAGCAGCTCGGTGCTGGACGTGGTGCGCCTGGCGGTGGTCAGTTCCAGGTGCGGCATGCGCCTGCCGAGCAGCGGGTGCTCGCCGGAGCCGACGTCGTAGCTGATCTCCAGGCCGCTGACCATGGCGGCGAGGTGCTGGGCGACCTCTTCGTACCGGATGAGTTCGGTCAGTACCTCCCGCAGCGGCTGCACCTCGGGGCCGCTGAGGAACAGCAGGCCCTGGGCCTGGGTGTTCATCAGGAGCCGCTTGCCGACCGCGTGCCGCTCGCTGTGGTAGGTGTCGAGCAGTTCCTGCGTGGCCGTGCCGTTGACGACGGCGGCGAGCTTCCAGCCGAGGTTCACGGCGTCCTGGATGCTGGTGTTCATGCCCTGGCCGCCGGCGGGCAGGTGGATGTGCGCCGAGTCGCCGGCCAGGAGGACGCGGCCGCGCTGGTACTCGGTGACCTGGCGGGTGGCGTCGCCGAAGGCGCTGACCCAGACCGGCTCGGCGTGCGCTATGTCGTCGCCGGTGAGCCGCTTCCAGGCGTCGGCGACCTCGTGCCAGGTCGGGGGGGTCTCGCGGCGCTGCGGCGGGGTGCCGCGCTCGCAGACGATGATGCGGGTGATGCCGCCGGGCAGCGGGCCGACCATGACCATGCCGCCGGGCAGCGTCTCGCCGATCATGCGGGGCTGGAGTTCGATGCCCTTGATGTCGGCGAGGAACATCTCCATCGTCGCGGCGGTGCCGGGGAAGTCGAAGCCGGCGGCCTTGCGCACCGTGCTGCGGCCGCCGTCGCAGCCCACCAGGTAGTCGGCGCGCAAGCTCTGCTCGCCCTCCGGGCCGCGCACCTCGACGGTGACGCCGGTGCCGTCGTCGGTCAGCGAGAGGACCTCGTGGCCGCGGCGGATGTCGGCGCCCAGGCTGGTGGCCCACTCCTCCAGGTGCGTCTCGGTGACGGACTGCGGGACGGTCTTGGCCGCCTGCCAGGCGCCTTCCAGGACACCGAAGTCGATCGGCAGCCCGCCGAAGTGCCCCTGATTGCTGGTCTCGACCTCACCGAACCGGGGCAGGATGCCCCGCTGGTCGAAGACCTCCATGGTCCGTGCGGTGAAGCCCAGACCGCGGGATTCCCCGGTGCGCTGCTCCAGGCGCTCCAGGACGATGACGTCGACTCCCGCGAGCCGCAGTTCACCTGCCAGCGTCATTCCGGCGGGACCTGCGCCCACGACGATCACTGCGGCGTCCATGAACCTCTCCTCGGCCAACTCAGGGGATCCGTCAAAGGGTTGGGGTATCGGCGTACCGGTGGTACGCGGAGTTCGAATCGGGTGCGGCTCAAGACAGAGCAGCGGAAGGTAGTTATGAGCTTCTTCGCCGGGGAGCGGGACTTCAAGGCTCTGCTGTTCAGGTTTACGCAATGTTCCGGCAGTCAGCTACACGAGCGATAAGTGCCGGTGAGCGGAGCGTCAGAGGAACGCAAAATTCCGTACCGGGCACGGCCGCACCGGGCGGCTCCCGTCCCGGGTTCTTCCCGCCGGGGAACCGTGAAATACATGTCAGGGATTCCCAACAACGCGCTTGTCCGGTTGCCTGTCCCGAACTCTCGTCATTAGCTTTGCCGTTCCTGCAGAATTCCGAGAGTGGGGGGTAACGGTGTCGTACGGAACAACCAGCAGCAACGCCGTGCTGACGGCGGCGTGCGCGGGGGCCGGCTGTGTGCGGCGGGAGTCCGCCGGGCGGGCGAGGCGTCTCGTCGTCGACGGGCTGCGGCTGTGCCCGGCGTGCCGGGAGCGGCTGTTCGCGGAGCTGAGGCAGCTGCCCGCGCTGTACGAGGAGTGCGGCAAGCGGCTCGACATCAGCGTGGCCCGTGAGCGGGAGCGGACGTCCGGGGGGCCGCTGCCCGGGCTGCCGCTCAACACCGCCGCCGTGGAGGCGCGTTCCGCGACGCTCTCCGTACTCGCCTCCTGGGCCACCGTGGTCGCCGAGGGGCGTGGCGTCACCGCTCCCCGGCGCGCGGTCGGGCAGCTCGCCGGCTTCCTGCTGCGGCACGCCGGCTGGCTGGCCGCGCACGAGGCCGTGGGCGATCTCTCCCAGGAGACGGCCCAGCTGGTGCGGGGTGCCCGGCGGGTGATCGATCCGGGGACGCGCCGCCGGATGGACATCGGTGCCTGTGTGGAGGAGGGCTGCCGCGGCCGGCTGACGGCGTCGGTTGGCCCGGACCGGCCCAACGTCCCGGCCGAGATCGCCTGCGACGTCTCGCCCGAGCACCGCTGGTTCGGCCACCAGTGGCTGCAGCTGAGCCGTCTGCTGGGTGCGCGCAGGGGTCCGTCCGGGGTGCCGGCCGCTTCGGCCGACGCGGCCGGCGGCGGGCTCCCGGCACCGGTGGGGGTGCCGCGGACCCGCTGGTTCAGCGCGGCCGACGTCGCCCGCCTGTGGAACGTTCCGCCGGGTACGGTCTACCGCCACGCGAGCCAGCAGCAGTGGCGCCGCCGCACCAAGCAGGGCCGTACGTACTACCACGACGCCGACGTCCACAAGACGCTCAGCGCCCTGCGCCGCACCGCCTGAGATCCCCTGCGCGGCACCCGGCCGGGGCCGTCCCGGGTGAAGTCACCGGGGCGGTCCGGGCCGTTGGCGGGTACGGGCACTGCGCGCACCGGACGTTCTCCGGTGCACGGATCGCCCGGGTGCTGTCCCCCTCGGGCTCTCCCGGGGTTTCGCCACGTTTTCCGCAAGCAGTCGGATCCGGTGTTTTCCGTCTTTCCGGGGGCGGCCGCGACGGGTACGTCGACGAATTCGGCTGCGGGCCCGCGCCGGCACGGTGGCGGCAGGGTCGTCCACCGTGCCGGCGCGGGCCCGTTCGGTGTTTCCGGAGGACTTTTTCGCGTGTATGTGCCGCTGGACGTCGGTCCTTGTCGTGGATGTCAGTCCTTGATTTCGCAGACGGCGGCGCCGGAGGTGAGGGAGGCGCCGGCCTCGGCGGTGAGGCCCTTGACGGTGCCGGCCTTGTGGGCGTTGAGGGGCTGTTCCATCTTCATGGCCTCCAGGACCACGACGAGGTCGCCCTCCTGGACCTCCTGGCCGTCCTGGACGGCGACCTTGACGATGGTGCCCTGCATCGGGGAGGCGAGGGTGTCGCCGGAGGCGGCCGGGCCGGACTTCTTCGCCGCGCGGCGCTTGGGCCTGGCGCCCGCCGCCGGCCCGGTACGGGCCGGCGGCGTGCCCAGCGACGACGGCAGCGAGACCTCCAGGCGCCTGCCGCCGACCTCGACGACGACGGTCTGCCGCCCCGTCTCCTCCTCCGCGTCCGCCGGGGCGGCGGCGAAGGGCTTGATGGTGTTGACGAACTCGGTCTCGATCCAGCGGGTGTGGACCGTGAACGGCTCGGCGGACCCGGCCAGTTCGGGCGCGAACGCGGGATCGGTGACGACGGCCCGGTGGAACGGGATGGCGGTGGCCATGCCCTCCACCCGGAACTCGGCCAGCGCCCGGGCCGCGCGCCGCAGGGCCTGCTCGCGGCCGGCGCCGGTGACGACCAGCTTGGCCAGCAGTGAGTCCCAGGCCGGGCCGATCACGCTGCCGGACTCCACGCCCGCCTCCAGCCGCACCCCGGGCCCGGAGGGCGGGGCGAAGGCGGTGACGGTGCCGGGCGCGGGCAGGAAGCCCCGGCCCGGGTCCTCGCCGTTGATGCGGAACTCGAAGGAGTGGCCGCGCAGGGGCGGGTCGTCGTAGCCGAGCTCCTCGCCGTCGGCGATGCGGAACATCTCCCGCACCAGGTCCAGGCCGGTGACCTCCTCGGTGACCGGGTGCTCCACCTGGAGACGGGTGTTGACCTCCAGGAAGGAAATCGTGCCGTCCGCCCCGACCAGGAACTCCACCGTGCCCGCACCGACGTAGCCGGCCTCCTTCAGGATGGCCTTCGACGCCCGGTACAGCTCGGCGTTCTGCGCCTCGGACAGGAACGGCGCCGGGGCCTCCTCCACCAGCTTCTGGTGCCGGCGCTGCAGCGAGCAGTCACGCGTGGAGACCACCACCGCATTGCCGTGGGTGTCGGCCAGGCACTGCGTCTCCACGTGCCGCGGCTTGTCCAGGTACCGCTCCACGAAGCACTCCCCGCGCCCGAACGCCGCCACGGCCTCACGAACCGCCGAGTCGTACAGCTCGGGCACCTCCTCCAGGGTGCGGGCCACCTTCAGGCCACGGCCGCCACCGCCGAACGCCGCCTTGATCGCGATCGGCAGGCCGTGCTCCTCGGCGAACGCCACCACTTCGTCCGCCCCGGACACCGGGTCCGGCGTGCCGGCCACCAGCGGGGCACCGGCGCGCTGGGCGATGTGCCGGGCGGCGACCTTGTCGCCCAGGTCCCGGATCGCCTGCGGCGGCGGGCCGATCCACGTCAGGCCCGCGTCCAGGACCGCCTGCGCGAAGTCCGCGTTCTCCGAGAGGAAGCCGTATCCGGGATGAACCGCGTCCGCCCCCGCTTCCTTCGCCGCGGCCAGTACCTTGCCCATGTCCAGATAGCTGGTGGCCGGGGTGTCACCGCCCAGGGCGAACGCCTCGTCCGCCGCACGGACATGCAGAGCGTCCCGGTCCGGCTCGGCATAGACGGCCACACTCGCGATCCCGGCGTCCCGGCATGCCCGGGCCACGCGGACAGCGATCTCGCCACGGTTGGCGATGAGCACCTTGCGCACGATGTACCAACTCTCCTGAGGGTCCAGATACTTCGATTCGGCCGCGCCGCGACCGGCCTGGGAGGTCCAGGCGTGCGGGTGCAGGTTCCGGCCGGCTCCCGGACCAGAAGCGGGAGTCAACCGTCACGCGTGCGGGCGTGAGGGCCGCACCGGGGCGCGGCGGTCCCGCCGCGGCCGACGGGACGTACCTCGTGGTGCGCCTCAGGCGGCCATCCGCTCCGCGTACCACTCGCGCAGTCTCGGAAAGTCCACGTCCGCCGCCGTACCCGGCACCGCGCGTCCCAGATCGGTCCAGACCGGTCGGCTGTCGAACCAGTGGTCGGTGGTCACCATGTCCAGGGCGTACGAGGACTCCCGGTCCGCACGCAGACGGGCGCGGGCCTGCTCGGGGGTGACCTCGGGCAGCGCCGGGGGGAGTCCCGCGCAGTCGGCCACGGCGCGCAGCAGCTGCGACGCCGGGACCGGCTCGGGCAGTGCCGCGTGATAGACGGACGCCGACAGGCGCTCGCGCGGGGCGAGGCCGGCTCCCACCACAAGCGCGGCCAGTTCGGCCACGGAGATGACGGAGAGCCTGGCGTCCCAGCGCGACGTCCCGCCGGGCCGGGCCCGCAGCAGGCGGGTGAGCCCGGGAACGACCCAGTCGTCGCCGCGGCCGTACACGAGATACGGGCGCAGCACGATGCCGCCGGCGGCCAGTACGACGTCCTCGGCCAGCGCCCGCGTCCGTGACGTCGGCGACAGGGGCCTGCGCTCGAGTTCCCCGGGGAGCGCGCTGCGGAAGGTGCCGCGGCCGTACACGGAGGCGGTGCTGAGGTACACGAGGCGGGAGACCTGGGCGCGCTGCGCCTCGGCGACGAGCGCGGCGGTCCCGCGGGCGTTGACGCTGTGGTTGTCCTCAAGCGTCCCTCCGATCCGGGAGGCGCAGTGCAGCAGTACGTCCACGCCCTCGCACACGCCGCGCAGCGAGTCCGGGTCCGCGAGGTCGGCCCGGACGAACCGCACCGGGCCCGGGCCCGGCCGGCCGGGCGTGCGGCGGTGCGACATCAGGGCCAGGGCCACGCCCTGCCGGGCGGCTTCGGCGGCGGCATGACGGCCTGCGAACCCGGCCGCGCCGGCGATCATCACGGTCAGCACCGGACACCTCTCAGCTCTGCGGGCATGGTCAACGGGCCGGCGTGCTCAGGGTGACGACGGCGGCGAAGACGGCCCTGCCGTCCTGCGTCCCGGTCACCCGCACCGGCATCTCGCCGGCGGCGCACTCGCCCGGGGCCACCTCGATCCGGCACGGCGCGTCGAGTTCGGCGTAGCGCGTGAAGGTACCGCCGACGCCGGTGACGAGCCGGTCGGGCCGGCCGGTGGCGGCGTACGCGGCCTGCCTGGCGGCCTCCAGGAGCACCATGCCGGGTATGTGGTCGACGGGGTGGTCGAAGAAGATCGGGTGCGAGCTGTCGATGCGCACGTCCCAGGAGCGGCGGCCGTCGGCCGTGTCCGACTCCTCGGTGAGCACCACGTTCTCGGCGCTGAGCCGCCCGACCGTCGCCGGGTCGACCGGTGCTGCGGCGGCCCGGGTGGTGCCGGTGGGCTGGTCCTTGCGCAGTCTGCGGTAGACGTCCGGGTTGATGCAGGTGAAGGACGCCGACGCGGTGGCCAGGGGCTTCCCGCCGAGCATCGCGGTCACGTCGTAGCGCATGCCGGAGAGCCTCGTGCCCCGGCGGACCACCTCACGGCACTGCGTGTGCAGTTCGAGCTCGGTCGGCTCCGGGGTGGCGCGGAGCAGATCAGGGGTCGTGGTGACCGCGATGTCCCGCATCATGAACTGGTGGCCGAAGGGCACCGCGAACTCGGCGTGCGCCAGCAGGGATCCGACCTGGCGGACCGACTCGACCAGGAGCATCGGGTCCTGGTAGCCGCCCGACTGGGCGAAGAGGGAGTGTCCGCGCGGCCACTGCGCCCGGACCACGAAGGAGTCGCCCGGCCCCTCCTGCTGCTCCCCCGCCGCCTCCCAGCCGGTGAGCAGGACCTCCGCGACCGCCGCGCGGTGCACGAACTCGCGGGGCACGGTGGTGGTCAGGACGGGGCCCGCCGTGGCCGCCGGCCGGCCGACGACGGTGGTTCCGATCGCGCCTGGCCGGTGCGTCCTGACGTTCCGCCGGGGCTCGTGCACCGCGAAGGCATGGGTCTGCGTCTGCATGCGTGCCACTCCTGAGCTGCTTCTGGGCAGGGGAGCGCACCCCAGATACCGGCGGCGCCCCCTGAGCCGGGTGATCGGACCCTGTAAGTACAGACAGGTCTGTCCGATAAATCAAGTAAAACTTGACCGCCCATTTACCGGGAGTGGCCACACATCCTCCCGGCACATCCTCTCTCCGCACCGCAAACGGAATGAGGAAGCCCCATTTGACGTTCCGTCAAGAGCTCCGCGAAGGATCTGCCCTTCCCTTGACAATCAGACAAGTCTGTTTGGTATCGTGGAGCGTATCCACCCTCCGACAGTCCGCGAGCCATGCCTGTCGCCCAGGAGAGAACACATGAACCAGCAGGCCGTCGATCAGCTCGGGCCTCACCGCACGAAACGCCACCGCACCGCGAGCCCGCCGGCGCGGCGTGCCGTCCCGCCCGCACCCCGGCTCCCCCCGGCGTCCGGCGCCGAGCACAGAACCCTGCGCATCCTGGTCGTCGAGAACGAGGCGACCGCCGCCGACGCGCTGGTCCAGGGCCTGCTGCGGCAGGGCCACCACGCCGAGCACGTGGACACCGGCGGCGCGGCCCTGAACGCCCACCACGACGCCGACCTGGTCCTGCTCGACCTCGATCTGCCCGACCTGGACGGCCTCGAGGTCTGCCGCGGCATCCGGGCGGTCAGCGACACCCCGGTCATCGCCGTCACCGCGCGCGGCAACGAGCTCGACCGGGTGCTCGGCCTCCAGGCCGGCTCGGACGACTACCTGGTCAAGCCGTACGGCTTCCGCGAACTCCTGGCCCGTATCGAAGCGGTGATGCGCCGCTCGGGGCCCCGCGCCGAAACGGCGCGAGCCATCTCGCACGGACCGCTGCACATCGACGCGGCCACGCGCGAGGTCACCCTGGACGGCGATGCGGTGGATCTGACCCGCAAGGAGTTCGACCTGCTGCACCTGCTCGCCATGCGCCCCGGCGCCGTCGTCTCGCGCCGTCAGCTGATGGCGCAGATCTGGGACGACACCTGGTCCCGGCGCGGGCGTACCATCGACACCCACGTCAGCAGCCTGCGCGGCAAGCTCGGTTCCAGCAGCTGGATCATCACGGTCCGCGGCGTCGGCTTCCGCCTCGGCCACCCCTGAGCCCACCCCGCCCGGCCGCCCCTTCCACGGCCCCCCGGCCCCGGCTCCGGGCGCGGCCGGTCCCGCAGGAAAGAGGTCGGCCATATGATGCAGACAAGTCGGTTTGCCAGCGAGCACAGGGACGAGAGATGGCACTGCAGGAACGCGGGATCAAGTCCCGGAATCTGATCTTGAGGGCGGCCGCGGAGGTCTTCGACGAGCGCGGGTACGACTCCGCGAGCACCACCGAGATCCTCGAACGCTCGGGACTGACCCGCGGCGCCCTCTACCACCACTTCCCTTCCAAGGAAGCCATCGCCGTCGCCCTGCTCACCGTGCACGGCGAGGCCGTCGACGTGCCCGCGCAAGCGGTGAAGCTCCAGGCCGTCATCGACCACACCTTCGACTTCGCCTTCCGGCTCCAGCGCGACCCGGTGCTGCGCGCCTGCGTGCGCCTGGCGGTGGAGCAGACCTCCTTCCGGCGCCATGCGTTCACGCCCTATCAGCAGTCGAGCGCGGCCGTGGAGAGGCTGCTGGGCCAGGCGCAGGAGCAGGGCGAGCTCCTGCCGGGCCTGGACCTGGCCGAGGCCGCGGCCATGATCACCGGAACGTTCACCGGGATCCAGGTGATGTCGCAGGTCCAGACGGGCCGGGCGGACCTGCCCGAGCGCGTCGGCATGATGTGGCGGTTCCTGCTGCCGGGCCTCGTCAACCCCGGAATGATCGGCCGCCTGCGGCTCACCGCGGACCCGGCGCCGGCCGAACTGTCCGGTGCGGTCCGGGAGTCCGCCCGGTCCTGAGCCCCCGCCCGGTCCGGTCCGGCCGGGGGCCTCGTGCCCGGTACGCCGACGGAGCGGGCCCCCGGCCCCGGGCGCGGGCGGCCCGGTCCCCTCCGGCCTTCGCGGCCCGGCCGTTCCCGGGGTGCCGGCCGTTCCCGGGGCGGCACCCGGGTGCCGCCCCGGCCCCGGCGGTCATGGTCTCGACGCCGGGCTTGCCGAAGCGCACGAGGCAGCACCAGCGGGCGGGCGCCGCCGAGGTCTTCTCGCACCGGCCCCTGCGCCGGTCCGCCTCACGCGCCCCGAGCCCGGCCGGCCCGGTCCGGCATCCTCCCCCTGCGGGAAGAAGGGGGATTGCGACCCGTCCGGGCCGAGGTCCACGGACGCTCGGCCGCTGCGAGCCCCGGCGCCGGGCTGTTCGCCGGGGGCGGCAGATCCCGCCCTGTCCTGCCGCGACGCCGGCACCCGCGTGGCCGCAGACCAGGACACCCCAAGCCGGTGCCGAAGCCCCACGGAGCCGACCGCGGGACCCCCGCCGCGGGCGGGCGGCGGGGGCGGGCGGCGGGGGCGGCGCAACCGGGCCGCACCAGCGGCAGACGGAAGCGGGGGACCGCACCCGGGCCGAGGCCCGCACGCTCCGGGGACCAGAGGGACCTTCCGGGCCGAGACTGCCCCGGATGCCCAGAGCCGCCGGGGCTCTGCGCAACGGCCGGCTCCGGCCCCCCGCGGCGCATCGGGACCGCCCGACCCGGCGGACACCGCCGCCCGCGTCACGGACTTGCGCCACCGGTGACGGCCGCCGCGGCCCCCACGGCCCCGGAGGACCGGAGCGGTACCCGCACCCGCCCGCGCCGCCGGACGGAAGGCTGCCGCCGAGCGCTCGCCCGGCACGCCGGCCCGGCCTGCCGCACGCACGGCCGCCGAGCGCTCGCAGCCCCTCGCACAGCGGCGGCGGCCTTTCGGCCACCGCCGTCCCGCAGCAGCCCCGCCGCCCGCCCGGTACACCTGCCGTACACCGCCGGGGCGCCGATGCCGCCTTCCTCAACATACCGACTTGTCGGCTTGCGAACGCCGGAGATTCCGCAGCACCCGGAGGTCCACGGAGGATTGCCGCGAAGGATGGGAATCAAGCCCATTCCCCGCCCACGGCTTGCCAGGAAAAACAGACAAGGTTGTATGCTTCGTGGGTGGGCATCACCCCGTACCCCCACTTGCCCCTGTCCATCTCAACAGGTCAGCAGCCGTGCGTGGTTGTAGCGGGACACAAGAGTAGGAACCCGATGGAGAAACATCCCGGACACACCCGTCAAGTACTCATCAGCGCCGCGGCGGGGCTCATAGCCGACGGCCGGTTCGCCGACGCCGGGCTCGTGAACATCTGCCGGGCGGCCGGAGTGAGCAGAGGCGCGCTGTACCACCACTTCGGCTCCATCTCGGAGTTGGTGACAGGGGTGTACACGCAGGCTCGCGTGCGCGTGGACGACCTGTTCGAGGAGGCGTTCAAGAAGCCGGCCTGCGAGGCCCCGGCGGAGTTCAGCATCGCCCTGGGCGCGGCGCTGCTCCACGAGCACCTGGTGCGTGCGGGCGTCCGGATCGGGGCCGACGGGACGAACGACCCGCCGCGGCTGCGCGAGGAGGCGCTGGCGAAGGTGCGCGAGCGGATCGTCGCGGACGGGCCCGAGGACGCCGAGGACATCGGCCGGGCCGCGGACCTCGCCGTGGTGGTCACCGCCGGGCTGGAGTCACTCGGCCACACCGACGCCTACTGGTGGCATCCGGAGACGGCCCGGCGGATCTGGGGCATGGTCCGCCGGCTGGAGGAGGCCTGATCCCCCGGGACCGGATCCGGCCGCCAGGGCACAGCGGTGCGATCCGGCCGCGGGCCTTCGCGCCGCCGCCTCCTTGTCGCCACCGCCCCGCGCGTCACCACCGGGCCGGCCCCGATCACCCCCGGCCGTGCCCGTGACCCTCCCCGGGGCGCCCCGGGGAGCCGCTGCGGGCCGGGTCCCCGCCCGTGACCCCGCCGGCGGCCGGACCGGCCGGCGGTCTACGGCAGGCACCGTTGCCGTACCGCAGGGCGTCTCCTTCCGCCGGGGGATGTCTGCCTCGGACCACGCCGGGGAAGGCCTGCTGGAAAACGGCACACCGCTATCCGCCCGGCGCGGGCCGCCCCCTGCGCCTCGGGCGGGGCCCCTGCCCGTACGCACGGCGTGCGTCAACTGCCGGACACGGCCGTCAACTCCTCGTCAACTCCGTTGCCTCACGCCACAGGGGTTGACGAGGGTGTTGCCCAGCGCCCGACGTCCTGGCCCCGGCGCAGCGATCGTGCCGGCGCACGGCCCTGCCCGCGCCCCGAGCCGTCCCGGCTCCGGCGGTCGCCGGCCCCCCGGCGGGCCCGCCACGACCGAAGCGACCGCGCGGAAACGGAGTCCTCGAACATGTCCCACCTTGCCGGGCAGGATCTCCGGCACTGCCAGAACCTGCTGAACATCCTGCACTGCGTGGTCTACTTCAGCCCCGACTTCGACGAGAAGCTGTCCCGCCGGGGCGTCGACGACCCCATCGGGCGCTACCTGGCCGGCCGCGCCGCGGCCCTCGGTCCGGTCGGCCCGGGGGTGGTCACCGCCACCTTCTACAGCTTCCGGCACGAAACGATCGCCCGGCACCTCCCCGCGGTATGGGAGCGCCTCTCCCCCGAGGAGGCACGGGCCGCGCGGCTGGAGGCCGCCGACAGCACCCTGCGGCGCCTGCTGGGCGAGGAGGCCGTCGGCTCCCTGCGGCTGAAGGAGGCCGCCGCGCTGGCCCTGGGCGCGGCCGGGGCGGGCGAGCGTTCCGGGCGCCCGCTCTACGCGGCACACGCCGACCACCCCGTACCGCCACAACCGCACCTGACGCTGTGGCACGCCGCCACCCTGCTGCGCGAGCACCGCGGGGACAGCCATGTCGCCGCGCTCAGCGCCGCCCGCCTGGACGGCCTGGAGGCACTGATCTCGCACAGCGCCGGCGACGACGGCATGCCGCGCGAGGCCGAGATGGCCAAACGCGGCTGGACCGCCGAGGACGGCGCGGCCGCCGAGGACCGGCTGCGCCGGCGCGGTCTGATGACGGCCGACGGCGCCCTCACCGAGAGAGGACGACGCATGCGCCTCGCCCTCGAGGAGGACACGGACCAGCGGGACCGGGCCCCCTACGAACACCTCGGCGCGGACGGTGTCGCCGAACTCACCGCGCTGACCGCCGGCCTGGTCCGTTCCATCGGCACGTCGGGGCTGTTCCCCGACGGCCTCGCCGCCCTGTTCCTGGCAACGGCCGGCGACTGAGACGCCCGGGCACCCCCAGAGACCGCAGCAGACGACGACCCCCGGAGCCGACGTGCAGATAACCGAGCTGGACATACCCGGGGCATTCCGTATGACGCCCCATCACATCCGCGACGCACGCGGCTCCTTCTACGAGGGGCTGCGCGTCGAGGCGCTGACGGCAGAACTCGGCCGCGCCTTCACCCCCCAGCAGATCAACTACTCCGTCTCCCGGCGCAACACCCTGCGCGGCATCCACAGCGTGACCAGCCCCCCGGGCCAGGCGAAGATCGTCACGAGTGTGCGGGGGGTCCTGCGGGACATCCTGGTCGATCTGCGGATCGGCTCCCCCGCGTACGGCAGGCACGTGAGCCATGTCCTGGACGCCGAGGACGGTGTGTCGGTGTTCGTGCCCGAAGGGGTCGGGCACGGCTTCCTCACCCTCACCGACGACGCCTGCATCTGCTACGTGCTCTCCACCGCGCACGTGCCCGGCACCCAGGTGGACATCAACCCGCTCGACGCCGAACTCGGCCTGCCCTGGGGCTTCACGCAGCCGCCCCTGATGTCCGACAAGGACGCCTCCGCGCAGACCGCCGCCGAGGCACTGCGGGCCGGCCTGCTCACCCCGTGGCAGGAACCGCCGCGTACCGGTCACGTCCCCCGCCGCCCCCGGACCTCTGACACAACCTGACCAAGCCCTGTAGCCGGAGCCATTGAGCCCGCCCCCCGCCCTCCATGAGGGTTGAGCCGTCGAACCACGGCGGACACCGGACGCGGCGCCGCACCGCGCCGGCCCGAAAGGACGCCCCATGAACGCGAAGGACGCCCCATGAGCACAACCGCCCCGCCACGCGCCGGGCGGCGCGAGTGGACCGGCCTCACCACTCCCGCACCACCCACCGTGCCGCTGCCCACGGACCTCACCGCGCCGCATCCCGCCGCCCCCCCGATCAGCACCGGCCGGAAGCCCAGCACCGCACACCCGCCGCCGACCACCGGCACCCACGGGTTCACACCGCCCAAACTCCCCATCCGCACGCGAACCCCCGAGGACCGCACCGGCCGCCGCAGACTGCCGCCGACCGGCACGGCCGCCCTCACCACCGCGCCGGCACCCGCGTCCCTGCCCACCAGCGCGACCATGCCCACCGTCACCCGCCGCCCGCCCGGCACCACCGCCTCGACACCGACGCCGCCCACACTGCCACCGATCCGCACCATGCTCGACGACACCGCAGAACTCGACGACACCAGAGAGCTCGACGACACCGCAGAGTCCCCCGACACCGGACAGCTCCCCGACACCGCAGAGTCCCCCGACACCGGACAGTTCGGCGACACCGGACAGCTCGGCGACACCGCAGAGTTCGGCGACACCGGACAGCTCGGCGACACCAGAGAGTCCCCCGACACCAGACAGCTCGACGACACCAGAGAGCTCCCCGACACCAGACAGCTCGGCGACACCAGAGAGCTCCCCGACACCAGACAGCTCGGCGACACCAGAGAGCTCCCCGACACCGGACAGCTCGGCGACACCAGAGAGCTCCCCGACACCAGAGAGCTCCCCGACACCGGACAGTTCGGCGACGCCGGAGAGTTCGGCGACACCGGGGAACGGCCCGCCGCCGTCAGCGTGCGGATGACCAGCTCCACGGCCGGCGCCCCGGCGGGCCCGCCGGCCGGCGGCGCCCGGCTCGGCGCCCTCCGCCGGGGCCCGGTCCCCCTGCCCGCCGTGCCCGTGACGGCACCGCCGCCGGTGATCGGCCCGCAGGTGCTGCCCGAGTACCGCAACGAGAACACCGAAAGACCCGACCTGCCCAGCCCCCCGCCCTGGCCGCCCACGGTGCCGAGCACGGTGCACGGCGCGAAGACCACCGCCACCGGGGGGCCCGGCCCGCTGCCACCCAGGTCCACGGCACCCGCTCTGCTCCCGGGCACCGTGCACGTCCGCAGACAGCACGCCCCCAACGACCCCTTCCCCGCCCCGAAGCAGTCCAGGAACCGCGCGCTCACCACGGCGCCGCCCGCGACCACGCCCGGCACACCCATGCCGGCAGACGCCCATCCGCCGGCCGCCCGGCACCACCAGCTCACCACCGGGCTCCCACCGCTCACGGCGCGGCTGCGGACGATACCGACAACGGACACCGGCACGACCACGGTGACACCGCGCACCGCTCCGGCGCACGTGGTGCACCCCGCCGTCACCCTCTGCGCCGGCCCGCCCGCCACCGCCCAACTCCCGCTGCCCACCCGGCCGGACAGCAGCACCGGCACCGGCACACCCGCACCGGCCACGGCGGCCCTCACCGCCGGCCCGGCCCCGGCCGGAGCGCCGAGCACCGACATCCCGGCACGCTCCGCACCACCGGAACAGACCGGTGCGGCATCCACCAAACAGCAGACCACCACCGGCCCCGCCCTCGCCCCGGCCCCGGCCCCGACCGGCAGCGTCCCACCGGAACGGACCGGTGCGGCATCCGCCAAACAGCAGACCACCACCGGCCCCGCCCTCGCCCCGGCCCCGGCCCGGACCGGCAGCGTCCCGAGCACCGCCCACCAGACGGAGACCAGCGAACAAGACACCCTCACAGACACCCCACACCGCAGCCCCCGCCACCCACGGCGCCACCCCGGCCGCGACCGAACGGCACGGCCAGACCACGTGAGAGGACCGCCCGCCCACCCCGGCCCGACAGGCCCCCACCGGACACCCTCCACGCCACAGCCCCGGCCCGCCCGGCGACCACCCTGACGACCACGGCCCCCCTCACCGCGTCCCCACCACAGACACCCACGCCCCGCACGCCCGCAGCGCAAGGGACACCGCCGACGAAGCCGACCACACAGCAGTCACACCCCCCAGAAACCCCCCGCCCCACGCCAGACCCCGGAGTCCTCCACAACCCCCCGCACGCCCCCGCCCGACCCCTCCACCAGCCCGCCCCGCTCGTACGAGCCCGCGCCTCCACAGGAGAACCACACATGATCAACGTGTTCCAGCCCACACTGGGCGCCGACGAACTCGACGCCATCGCAGAGGTGTTCGCCAGCAACTGGCTCGGGCACGGCCCCCGCACCAAGGCCTTCGAGGAACAGTTCGCCGCACACCTGGGCGTCGACCCCGGCCACGTGCTGTTCATCAACTCCGCCACCTCCGGACTCTTCCTCGCCGCCGAACTGCTCGGCCTCGGCCCCGGCGACGACGTCGTCATGCCCTCCGCGAGCTTCGTGGCAGCCGGCAACGCCGTCGCCTCGACCGGCGCCCGGCCGGTGTTCTGCGACGTCGACGAGCGGACCATGAACCCGACCGCCGCGCACATCGAACAGGCCCTCACCCCCGACACCAAGGCCGTCCTGGTCCTCCACTACGGAGGCCTCCCCGGGGAGATCGCCGCGATCGCCCAGCTCTGCCGCGAGCGCGGCATCCAGCTCATCGAGGACGCGGCCTGCGCCGTGTCCTCCTCCGTCGACGGCACCGCCTGCGGCACCTTCGGCGACGTCGCCATGTGGAGCTTCGACGCAATGAAAGTACTGGTCACAGGCGACGGCGGCATGCTGTACGTCCGCGACACCGAACTCGCCCTACGGGCCAAACGGCTCGCCTACCACGGCCTCGAGCAATCCAGCGGCTTCACCGCCGCCAAGGTCTCCCACCGCTGGTGGGAACTGAACGTCAAAGACTTCGGCCGCCGCATCGTCGGCAACGACCTCACAGCCGCCATCGGACTCGTCCAACTGGCCCGGCTCCCCGAACTGATCACACGCCGCCGCACCAACAGCGAACTCTACGACCAACTCCTCACAGACACCCACGGAGTACTCCTGCCACCCCAAACACCCAAAGGCCACACCTCCTCACACTACTTCTACTGGATACAACTCGACCCCACCATCCGCGACCACGTCGCCGCCGACCTGCTCAAAGAAGGCATCTACACCACCTTCCGCTACCCACCCCTGCACAAAATACCCGCCTACGGCCCCGGACACCCCGAACTCCCCGGCACCGAAAAATCCTCCGAAAACACCCTGCTCCTCCCCCAACACCCCGGACTCGACACCAACGACATCCACACCATAGCCACCGCACTACACACATCCATCAAACACCACACCACACCCACCCACAACTAACCACACCCC